>PANO01000029.1 GCA_002707655.1 Deltaproteobacteria bacterium | reverse complement strand
GGATGGTTTATGTCCCAGTCTGGGCCTAAGATTACCGCAGCGACGACCACCGGACCAGCGAGCGGTCCGCGCCCAGCCTCATCGACTCCGGCGATATTCCGGAAGCCTTGGGCTTGAGCTACCGACTCAAGCTGAAGACTTGGCCAGTCGGCTGTTGAGTCGTTCTTTGATACGGGCGGCCTTGCCATGACGCTCCCGGAGGTAGTAGAGCTTGGCCTGACGCACCCGGCCTTCCTTCAGCACAACGAGGCTTTCGATGCGCGGTGAGTGACGCGGGAAGATGCGCTCCACTCCGTGCCCCCCTTGCGCGGTCTTGCGAACCGTGAAGGTCGCTTTGTTGTTGTTGAGCCCGCAGTGCATACCAATGACCACGCCTTCGTAAGCCTGAATGCGCTCCTTGTTGCCTTCGGTGATGCGGTAGTTCACCCGCACGGTACAGCCCACTCTAAAGTCGGGCAGGGGGTTCTTGCGGAGTTGTGAACGCTCCACCTTTTCCATCAGCGTTGCCATTGACCCTCTAAACTCATGAAGTTTTTAACAAATCCGGACGTCGTTGTGCGGTCCGTTCCTGCGCCTGTGTACGGCGCCATTCTGCAATCTGCCCGTGGTGCCCGGAGAGCAGCACCTCCGGGACGGCCATGCCCTCGAAAAGCGGGGGCCGCGTGTACTGCGGATGCTCCAGCCGGGCTTCGGAAAACGACTCTTCCCGCGAGGACTCCGCATTGCCCAGCACTCCGGGCAGCAGCCGTGTGATCGCTTCGATCATCGTCATTGCGATCACCTCCCCGCCGAAGCAGATGAAATCGCCCCCGGAAATTTCCTCGTCAACGAGGGAGCGAATGCGTTCGTCAAAGCCCTCGTAGCGTCCGCAAACGAGGATGAGTGCATCTTCGCTTTCGCTCAACTCGTTAACCGTTTCCTGCCGAAAGGGTTTTCCCTGCGGCGTGAGCAAAAGTTTCCGGACACCCCGGCCTGCGTTACGATGGTGGCTCTCCCGGTTGTGCAGCGCTTGCCAAATCGGCTCAATGCGCAGCAGCATCCCCGGACCACCGCCATACGGCTCATCGTCCACCTGCTTGTGTTTGCCGAGTCCGTATTCCCGGAAATCGCAGAGGTGAACCGCTACATGCTGTTCCCGGATCGCCTTGCCCAGCAGCCCTATTTCTAAAAAAGGGCCAAAAAGCTGCGGAAAGAGCGTCAGGATGTCGAGTTGCAACATCGGCTCACTTTCCCAACTCTTCGTCCAAGAGTCCCGGAATTGGGTCGATGACCACTTTCTGTGCCTCCGTGTCCACACTGATGACAATGTGGGGTACGACCGGAACAAGAAAGGTCCGGCCTTCATGCCGCACCTCATACACGTCGTTGGCTCCCGTTTCGACAACCTGAAAAATGGTGCCCAACGGCTCACCCGTGGTTGATTCCACCTGGCAGCCTTGAATCCGGTGCTGAAAGTGTTCTCCCGGAGCCAGTGACTTGAGTTGTTCATCTGGAAGCAGCAGGCGTGCGCTTTTGAATGCCTCCGCCTCCACACGGGAAGTGACACCTGCAAAGGCCACCAGCCACTGCCCTTTCTGGAAGTGCATCTCCTCTACGTCGAAGTGGTTCAGGCTGGTTGCCGTTTCCACAAAAAACGCTGGAGTCTCCAGATAGTATTCCGGATCATCCGTTTCGGGCCGCACCTTGATCTCCCCCTGCATCCCGTACGCACCGAGAACGGTGCCGAGCCAAGTGAGGTCAGGGTAGTCGCGAATCTGACGTGGTGCTCCAGACACGAGACCTACAGGATCTCGGCTTTCTCCATCAGCTTGCGGACACGCTCCGTCGGCTGTGCTCCAACAGAGAGCCAGTGTTTGACACGTTCGCTGTCAATCCCGAAGCGGTTTTCCTGCACCATCGGGTTGTAGAACCCAATGCGCTCAATGAAGCGGCCATCGCGTTTCTTGTGCGAGTCCGCAACGACGATACGGTAGTAGGGACGCTTCTTGACCCCACCTCGGGCGAGTCGGATTTTGACCATGTTTGTGCTACTGTGTTGTTGTTCTTAGGTTCAGTGCTGCATCATGCCTTGCATGACGCGCATGGCCCGGCCCGGATCACGGACACGGGAGAGTTTGCCCATCATTTTGCGCATTTGCGCAAATTGCTTGAGCAGNCGGTTGATCTCGCTGACCTGCCGTCCGCTGCCCTTGGCAATGCGTGACCGCCGCGAGCCGTTGATGAGCTGCGGTTTGCGGCGTTCCNGGGGCGTCATCGAGGAAATGATCGCCTCGATGTGAACGAGCTGGCGGTTGTCGAGATTCGCCTGCTTGAGCATGGAANCATCCATCCCCGGCAGCATGCCGAGGAGATCCTTCACGGAACCCATCTTGCGCATCGAGCGCAACTGGTCCCGGAAATCGTCGAGGTCGAACTCGTTGCGGCGCAGCTTCTGCTGCACCTGCAACGCTTCCTTCTCGCTGTAGTTCGTCTCGACCTTCTCGATCAACGAGAGCAGGTCGCCCATGCCGAGAATGCGTGAGGCGATTCGTTCCGGATGGAACGCCTCTAGCGCATCGAGTTTTTCTCCGACCGTGACAAACTTGACCGGCTTCTGCGTGATCGCTCGGATCGAAAGCGCCGCGCCGCCTCGGGCATCACCGTCCATCTTGGTGAGCACGATCCCGGAAAGGTCGAGNCGATCATTGAAGCCGCGAGCGACATTAACGGCTTCCTGCCCCGTCATCGCATCAGCGACAAAGAGAATCTCATGCGGCGTGATGGCCGTCTTGATGCGGGCCANTTCCTCCATCAGCACCTCGTCGATCTGCAAGCGACCGGCGGTGTCCAAGAGGATCAGGTCCGCATCCTCGGCCTTTGCAGCTACCACGCCCTCGCGGGCGAGGTCCACAGGATCTCGATCTGTCGTGGACGGGTGACACGGNACNTCAAGNGTCCGGGCCAGCACCTGAAGCTGTTCGATCGCCGCCGGGCGGTAAATGTCCGCCGGAATCAGGTAAGGTTTGCGACCCTGCGCCTGATAATGCTTNGCGAGTTTGCCGACCGTGGAGGTTTTTCCGGAGCCTTGCAGGCCCACCAGCATCATAATCAGAGGAAACTCCGCAGGTTCGGCGACTTCGCCGCCCTCACCGCCGAGCATTTCGGTCAGTTCCTGATTGACGATCTTGATGAACTGCTGTCCCGGCGTCAGGCTGCCTTGGACTTCTTCGCCCACGGCCCGCTCCTGCACGGCTCGTAGGAAAGCCTTGACGACCCGGAAATTGACGTCTGCCTCCAGCAGTGCCGTCTTGACTTCTCCCAGCGTTTCACNGATGTTCTCTTCGGTCATCCGTCCCTGTCCGCGCACCTTGCGGAGCGAGGAGGTTAGCTTGCTGGAGAGCGTCTCAAACATGAGACTCCGGGTGAACAGGTCAAACAAACTATTAAAGCGGAGAAGCCCCTATGCTGTCAAGCCGTTTTAGCGTCATGCCCAATTGCTCCGTGTTGGCACACCGTTGCAGGACGGATCTCGACNGNGGNANCCACATCCGGAATCCTTTGTGACACGCCTGCTACTAATGCCCCTTGAACAACTGAACGCCCTCCCNGAAGTTGGGGCTTACGCTGAGTTGTTGAAGTGCTGCGGAGCAACGCGCTGGGTTGAACAACTGCTGGCGAGGCGTCCGTTTTCCGATGTAGAAAGACTACACCAACTGGCCGATGAAATTTGGGCGGGGATGACCGAATCGGACTGGCTGGAAGCCTTCGCCGCGCATCCGCGTATCGGAGGCAGTAAGCCTCCGGAAGTNGCAAAGGACACCGCTTCGTGGACCTCAAAGGAGCAATCCGGAATGCAATCTGCCGATGAGTCTCTCAAGNCGAAGATGGCNGAAAAAAATGCGGAGTACGAGCAGCGCTTCGGTTTCATCTATATTGTCTGTGCCTCCGGAAAGAGCGCTCCGGAGTTGCTGGACATGCTCACTCGGCGGTTGTACTCTGACCGCGACACCGAACTCAGTACCGCCGCCGGAGAGCAGCTCAAAATCACGCACCTGCGTTTGGACAAACTCATCAACGGAACGGCACGCTCCGGTTCGTTTCAATAGGGAACTCTTGATCCCCTGGGTCAGGCCGCTATGGTGCTTTTGTGCCCTGTGCAATCCTGGACCCCAATCGGAACCACCATGCAGATCACGAAAATCACCACCCATGTCCTGAAAACTCCCCTCGGCAAGGAACGCTTTTACTCCTCCCAAGCCGCGTTTCCGGAGCGAACCAGTNTGCTGGTGCGACTGGANACGGACACGGGTTTGGTCGGCTGGGGCGAAGGCGGACAGTACGGCCCTCCTGAGCCAGTGGCGGCGTGCATTCACGCGGTGCTGGGTTCACAGGTGCTTGGCTCCGACCCGCGCAAACCTGCCGTGTTGTGGGAACGGCTTTACAGCATGATCCGCGATTTTGGACAGAAGGGTCCATACCTTGAGGCGATCAGCGCNATTGACATCGCCTGCTGGGATTTGCTCGGTCAGGCAACGGGGCTGCCCNTCCACACACTGCTGGGAGGTGCGTTCCGGGAGTCGGTGACGGCCTACGCAACGGGCTGCTACTACCGGGGCGAGCACGCATTTGGTGTCAGCGAGGAGGNGCTGCAANCCCTCGCGGACGAGGCCNGCTCTTACGTTGAGGATGGCTTCCGGATTCTCAAGATCAAGCTCGGTCTGCTCTCCATCGAGGCGGACGTGCGACGCATCGAGGTGATCCGCGAAGCGATTGGCCCCAATGTGACGTTGCTCGCTGATGCCAACCACGCCTACAATGTCAGTAACGCCCTGCGCGTCGGACGCGAGTTGGAGCGGNTGGACGTGCGCTGGTTTGAGGAACCGATCGTTCCGGAGGATTTGGAGGGCTACCGCCACCTGCGGCAGAAACTCGCCATTCCTATCGCAGGAGGCGAGTGTGAGTACACCCGCTACGGCTTCCGAAACCTGTTCGCACAAGGCTGCGTGGACATTGCCCAGCCGGACTTGTGCTGTGCCGGAGGTTTTTCAGAATTCCTGAAAATTCAGGCGCTGGCACTCGCACACCACACGCCTGTGATCCCGCACGTTTGGGGTTCTGGAATCGCGCTTGCCACCGCCCTGCATGCACTCGCCGCCACTCCGTGGCANCCTTACACCTACCTGCCCGTTGCCCTCCAAAACGAGCCGGTGGTCGAGTACGACCGCAACCCCAACCCCCTCCGGGACGACATTCTTGAACAGCCCTTCAAGTTGGTGGAAGGCAAGGTCGCGGTACCCTCCGGACCCGGCTTGGGTGTCACGGTCATCGGCCCCAAGCTGGACAAGTTCACCGTCACTCGGCAGGAATCGAAATCATCCTGAGAATTCCGCTTGATCTTGCAATCCGGATTGCCGACTCTCATCCTTGCATGGTGCTCTTGCTGTTGATCAACNCCAAAAACGGAATCGTATGACAGAGCCACGACTGGTGATTTGGGTGGAGTTCACACTCCAGCCCGGGACGCGAGCGCAATTTCTGGATTCGGTGAAACGCAACGCTGCGTCCTCGGTGCAGGGCGAGCCCGGATGCCGCCGCTTTGACGTGATGGTGCCGCAGGATGGCGAGGACACCGTCAATCTCTACGAAATCTATGATGATGAAGCCGCCTTTCAGGCACACCTCCAGACTCCGCACTTTGCCAGATTCAAATCCACAGTGACCGAGATGNTCCTTGACCAAAAGATTGCCCGGCTCAACGTCTGGGAAAACGTCTGAAGCCCTTTTCCCCACCAGCCACGGAATTGAAATGAAGTCTTCCTGTCTCAATTATGTGTTTAGCGTTAAACTTTCCCTAATTTTCAATGAATTACGATAGTCGGAAATAGGAATTACCATGCCTCGACAATTCAAGTATCCCGAATTTTCCGATCCGCAAGTGCGGCCTCGCTACACNGGCATCCCCACCTTCCTGCGGGCACCGTATCAGGAAGACCCGGAAGGGNTGGACATCGCCTTGGTGGGGGTGCCGTTCGACGGTGGCGTGACCAATCGCACCGGAGCACGGCACGGTCCCCGCGAAATCCGCAACCAGTCCAGCCTGATCCGCAAGATCAACCAAGCGACCGGACTCAACCCCTACGAATCCTGCCGGATTGCGGACGTGGGGGATGCGTGGGTGGAAGGGCCGTTCGAACTGGAAAAGAGCTTGGACGAGATCGAGGGCTGCTTCCGGGAAATCCACGATGCCGGAGTGGTGCCCGTTTCGGCGGGTGGGGATCATTCCGTGACGCTGCCGATTTTCCGGGCGCTTGCCAAGCAGCGGCCTGTCGGCATGGTTCACTTTGACGCGCATTGCGACACCGGAGACGATTACCTTGGCTCCAAGTTCCACCACGGCGCACCCTTCCGGAGGGCGGTCGAGGAAGGATTGCTCGACCCCAGGCGCACCATCCAGATCGGTATCCGGGGATCGCTCAACGACCTCGACATTTGGAAGTTCAGTCACGATTCCGGAATGCGCGTGATCTACATNGAGGAGTACCACGAACTCGGCTGGAAGGCGGTGGTCGAGGAAGCCCGGAGGGTGGTTGGCGATGGTCCCACCTANATCAGCTTCGACGTTGACGGACTCGATCCCGTTTATGCGCCGGGCACGGGCACTCCGGAGGTCGGTGGACTGACGACCTTGGAAGCCCAACTGATGATCCGAGGACTTCAGGGACTCAACCTCATCGGCGGGGATTTGGTGGAAGTCGCCCCGCCCTTTGATCCAACGGGCAACACCGCGCTCGTGGNCGCAACGCTGATGTTTGAAATTCTCTGCGTGNTCGCGGACGCGGTGGCTCGCCGCAAGGTGTGATTCTGCTTGCTGTGTGCAGGTCACTCAGTTAGTGTTTTTGACGGCTTGCAGTTCGGGTTTTACCGAACTGTTTCTTTCAACCTCAANTCTTTAGGAGAATCATGCTTAAGCTCACTTCTCTTTGGAAAGGATTGGCTAGTGTGCTGTTGCTCGCACTGAGCGCGGCTCCGGCACTGGCGCTGGACATCAAGTTCACCTTGGACTGGAAGTTTCANGGTCCGACCTCGCCCTTCCTGCTGGCGCTGCACGAAGGTTACTACTCGGACGAGGNGCTTGACGTGTCCATTGATGCTGGCAAAGGCTCAGCCGGNGCAGTGATCCGTGTGGCTAGTGGTGCGTATGACATGGGTTTCGCCGACATCAACGCATTGATCGACTATAACTCGAAGAACCCGGACAAGGCGATCAAGTGCGTGATGATGCTTTATGACGCACCGCCGTTCTCGCTCTTCAGCCTCAAGAGTCANGGCATTTCCGGACCGCAGGACATTCCGGGCAAGACGCTCGGCGCNCCNGTGTTTGACGCCTCCTACAAGCTCTTCCCGGCGTTTGCAGCACAGGCAGGATTCGACCCGGATTCTGTGCCCCGTAGCAACATGGACCCNGCCCTGCGCGAAGCCATGCTCGCTCGNGGTGACGTAGANCTCATNTCCGGACACTACTTCTCATCCTTCCTTGATCTCAAATCTAGAGGGGTGAAACCGGAAGACATGGTGATCATGATGTACTCGGACTACGGGATGGACTTTTACGGCAACGCCGTGATTGCTTCACCCAAGATGGTGCGCGAGCATCCGGAGCAGGTGCGGGCGTTTGTGCGGGCAACNTTCCGGGGACTCAAGGAAACCATCCGCAATCCCGATGCCGGCATCAAGGCNACCATNAAGACGGANCCGNTGATTGACGCAAGTCTGGAGCGCGAGCGGCTGGACTTGGCCATCAGTGCCAACATCCTCACCGATCACGTCAAGCAGAACGGCGCGGGTGACATCATCATTTCCCGGATGATCCGAGCCATCGATCAGCTTTCGCTCGCCTATGGACTGAAGCGCAAGCCTGACGTGAGCGAAATTTTCACGCGCATGTTTCTGCCTCCTCGCTCCGAACGCATGCTTCAGTAATGGCGTTCGTTGACCTCCAGAACGCCAGCCTGACTTACGGGGGCCAAGAGGATGGACTCTTGGCCCTTCAGGACGTTTCCCTCGAAATCCAGCGTGGTGAGTGCATTGCCGTGGTTGGTCCTTCCGGGTGCGGAAAATCCTCGCTGCTCAAGCTGGTTTCCGGACTGCACCCCGCAAGTGCGGGATCGGTGGTTGTGGACGGAAGCCTCGTCACTAAGCCTCTCAAGATCGTGGGGATGGCGTTCCAGAACCCGGTGTTGCTGCCGTGGCGCTCCACACTCCGGAATGTGCTGTTGCCGCTGGAGGTGGTGGAGCCACACCGGAGGCAGTTCCGGAGCAAGCGCAAGGAGTTTGAAGCGCAAGTAGAGGCGCTGCTGAAAATCGTGGGGCTGGAAGGCTTCGGTTCCAAATATCCGTGGCAGCTTTCTGGAGGGATGCAGCAGCGGGCTTCACTGTGCCGGGCGTTGATTCACGAGCCGGAACTGATGCTGCTCGACGAACCCTTTGCTGCATTGGATGCCTTCACCCGCGAGGAGCTTTGGGATGTGCTACAGGGCTTGTGGCTTGAACGCCAGTTCACGGTGATTCTCGTCACCCATGACCTGCGGGAAGCGGTTTACCTCGCGGACAAAGTGTATGTCGTCTCCAGCCGCCCTGGGCGTTTTGTCCACAAGGAAACCATCGACTTGCCACGACCACGCACCTTGGAAAGTACCTACAATCCAGAGTTTGTGGAATACGCCCACAAGCTCCGGGAATACATTGTTCAGGTGAGACAGACATGAACTGGAAGCTCAATCGCGACACATTGGCTCCGTGGGTCGCCACCATCCTGCTGTTCGGGTCTTGGGAGGCAATGGTCTGGGTCACAGGAGTTGATGAATCCGTGTTGCCTGCACCTTCAGCGGTCATCAATGCCCTCTTCGAGTTCTGGGGGCCGATCTGGATGCACACTCAGCAGACGCTCTACACCACGCTCGTCGGCTTCGCCATCGCTATTGTCTTTGGCATGGGTCTCGGGCTGGTGACAGGCGCTTCGCCGTTACTCTACCGGGCAATCTATCCGCTGTTGATCGGCTTCAACGCAATCCCGAAGGTCGCGATCGTTCCGGTACTGGTGATCTGGTTCTCAATCGGCACAATCCCGGCGATCATCACGGCTTTCCTCATTTCATTCTTTCCGATCGCCGTCAATGTTGCCACTGGCATTGCCACCCTCGAACCGGAACTTCAGGATGTGCTGCGCAGTCTTGGCGCCCGCAAGTCGGACATTCTCTTCAAGGTCGGGGTTCCCCGGTCGCTTCCATACTTCTTTGCATCCCTCAAGATCTCCATCACCCTCGCCTTCGTCGGCTCTGTGATTTCCGAGACGGTCGCCTCCAACGCAGGTATCGGCTACCTGATGCTGCAAGCGTATTCGTCATTCCGGGTACCCCTCATGTTTGCAGGATTGTTTGCCATCGCTGTGATCGCGATCATCATGTACGGCATTGCGGTCTGGATCGAGCAACGGCTCACGGGTTGGTCTGTGCGCGGTACAGAAAACACCACCTTCACCGGGGGTGGGTGACCCGGAGTGTCAGTTGATGTGAGAAGATCGGGGTTTGCTTCTCTGCAAACCCCGACGGTTCGGCAGGCGAAATCCGGGTAGCCAGCCGAGGGATCAGAACTTGTAGCCTGCGAGCATCGTGAAGCCCAGCGTGTGGCTCACGCTCTTGGTGCTGCCCAGTGGCAGGTTGAGGGCCAGTCCGAGATCCAGTCCGGGAACAAGGTCGTAAAACGCCAAGCCCTCAAAGCCCCAACTCACCCCACCTCCAAAACCCAGATAGCCCTGACCACCCAAGCGGAAATCGCTCCATTTCCACAAGTACCCTCCGGATCCCGTGATCGCAGTCACAGAACTGCCGTCCATTTTCATAAACCGGAGTTGGGCACCCACCATCAGTTGTTCATCAAGGTTGTAGGAGTAGTACGGAAGCAAAAACTCCGTTTGCGCACCGAGGCCGAGGCCAAACCCGAGGGTGTGCTGCGTTTCCAAGGTCGTCTCTTCGGATCCAGACTCAGCAGGCTCGGCTTTTTCCTCCTGCTTGCTGGGTTCGGCCTCCTTCTGCTGGGAGCGGCGGGTNCGGGTTTTCTTGGGTTTAGGCTCTGGCTCCGGTTCCTTGGCGACCGTCGCGGCGGGTTGCGCCACCGCAGCAGCTTGAACCGTCTGTGCCTTTTGTACGGGCTTGCCGCAGGTGGCCCAAATCGTCTCCAGAGTGACCCCGGCTAAAACCATGTTGGCTTTGTCCTGGTCCGAACAATTCTTCTTGCTGGTTCGGGGGGAGGACGTTGAGGTGGCCTGAACCGTCTGGGAACTCTTGCTTGCCGAAGACGATGCCGGTTTGACAGCCGACTCCCCCCCAATCGCAGCAATCGTTTCTTTGTACTTCGGGCAAATAGAAGCCACCATGCCCGGACTCATTCCTGACTCAAAGGCCGCCGTGACGGTCTGCTGCGAGCATCTTTTTGCATACACCTCCGCTACGACTCCGTGCAGGAGCAACAGGACAGGCAACCACAATACAACTTGTTTGACATGGAACATTAGCGATCTCTGAAGAAAGTGAACTTTCACCGCGTAGCGTTACCGAACTCTAATGCGAGCAGTGAATTGTTACAAGGGAAAGTTTGCACGAATAAGTCCAATTTGCTCCGGACCCCTTGGTTCTTCCGTTGTAAGCCGCTATGGTGAAGCGTCCTTCTCAAGGTTTTCTCAAATGTAAAAAACGCGGAGTTCGATCCCCGCAAAACCGGATGACCACTTTTTGGAAAACACTGCAACTGCTCATGCTGTGTGGGGTGATAGCTGTCTCAGGATGGGCTAAGGCACCCACCGCTCAGCAGGTCAGCCTTATGGCTGAGGAAGAGTCGGTGATGCAGCATATGCGTCAACAGTTGGTGGTCTTGCTGGAGCAGGAGGAGTTGGAGCGCAGTCTGTTGGAGGGGGAGGATGCGTTTCAGGATTTCCAGCAGCTAGAGCAGTGGATGCAGTCGCTCAAGGAAGGAGGGAGTCCGGAGCAGATGCAGCAGGTGATGGAACTGCTGGAAGCCTTTGAACGCCAACTCTCCGAACTGCTGGCCCAGCAGGAAAACCTCTCCGAGTTTCTTCCCCATTCCGGAAGGGAGCAAGCACCACAGTCCCANCCGCTTTCCGACCTGATGGAAAACCTCCGAAAATTGCTGGAGGACGGACGGATTCCGGAAGCGCAGGAACTGCTCAACCAGATGCTCTCGGCCTTCAATCGCCAACAGCAGGAATTCGAGCAGTCGGTTGCGCAATACTTGGAGCAGCAGGCCGCAGAACTCATGNGCCAACTGGAGGAGATGCGCCAACAGCTTCAGCAATCCCAGCAAACGGAGAGGCAGGTGCAGCAGGCGTTGCGGCAATCAAGCCCGTCCCAACCGATGACCTCTGAAATGCGTCAGCAGACCGGAGACCTCCAGCAGCAGATCAGCGAAGCCCTGCGTCAGCTTCAGGCGCAGTTGGANAGTCTCTCTGGAATGTCGCAGACTTCCATGATGCAGGCCACCGAACAACTGCTGCGCTCCGGAGAGCAAGCATCCGAGGCCGCCGAGCGAGCTCTGCGTCAGGGCAATCNCCAACAGTCCCTGAACTCTGCACAGCAGACCGAGGGCTANCTCAACCAACTACTCCAAAACATGGGACCCCTGCGGCAAATGGCTCAGCAGTCTGCACGGAAATCACGGCGAATGCGGGGAGCNCGGGAGCATGTGGGCGGGCGTGGATACTGGTCGGAGCGTGGCATTCGACCGCTGAAATTCGAGTACGATTTTCAGGCGAATCCGAAATTCCGGGAGGACATTCAGCGTCGCAATCAGCAGGAAGGGGTCAAGCTGACCCCTCGGNAACAACGCTATTTGAAGGAAGTGATCCGCTAGATCAAGACGGTAGCAAGTCCGGATTAGACCTGCATGCGCATGACCTCCTCGTAGGCGGACACGAGCTTGTTGCGCACTTGGAGCATCAGGCGCATCGAGATCTCNGCCTTTTCCAAGGCGATCATAGTGCCGTGGATGTCCTTGTTCGGGGAGGTCAGCAGTTCGGTCTGCTTGGCTTCCGCCTCGATTTGCTGGNGGTTGACGGCATCCAGNAGGTTGGAGAACGTGTCTCCAATGCTAGTGCCATTCGGAGATTGGCGTTGTTCTGCGCCTTGCCGGGAAACGGGGAGGACGGGGTTGATCGGGTTCAACTTCATCTCACACCTCCTTGTGTCAGTTCTGTTGCTGGTTGGANTGAAGCTGTTGGTAGAGAAGGACCAAATTGTGCTGNGCTTCCATCATCTTGTGGTGCATCTTGTCGGCACGGTGCATTTCAGAAGTGATGCCGGGAGCATCGCTGGCGGCCAGCGNCTGACGGGCTAGTTCGGCCTGCTGTGTCAGTTGTTGCATGTCCGTGATGGTTTGGTGCAACGTGTTCGCGAATGGTTCGCCCTGAAGCGGCTCATTCGCCTTTAGTCCTTGTTGATTGACTCCCGGTTGCGGCTTGAGTCCAACAAGCCGGGGGTCCAACTTCAGGTCATTCATTTCGCCTCCTGGCTGGTTGACCTGCAACCTCACGTCATGTGAGGTTCCGGAAAAATTTTCTTAGTGAACGGCGGGTAGGCCGTTCGGAACTAGGACGGGATCAGCCTCGTCCCAACTCAAGTGCGGCTTGTGCCATGCCCTTGGCGGCATTGAATGCGGCTGCATTNGCTTCATAGGAGCGAGAAGCGGTCATCAGGTTCACCATCTCCTCGATGANCTTCACGTTGGGCATTTCCACATAGCCCTCGGCGTTCGCGTCCGGATGCCCCGGCTCGTAACGCAGGATGGGAGGGCGGTTGTCTTGCACGATTCCGACGACCTTGACTTCCGTGGCGGTGCTGAGAGAGCGATCCTGCGCCCGCAGTTCCTGCTCAAAGGTGCGATCGTTGGAAACGGCGGCCAGAATCACTTCACGACGGCGGTACGGCCCGCCTTGCGGGGTCCGGGTGGTCTGGGCGTTGGCGATGTTTTCCGAGATCGTGTTCACCCGTTGACGCTGGGCGGACATCCCGGAAACGCTGACGGTCAGGGCGGAGAGGAAGCTCATTAGCGGCCTTCAGAGACGGCGGTTTTCATCAAGCGGAACTGATGCTGGAGCATCCGGATTGCCGCAGTGTACATCATTTGGTTTTCGGCCAACTTGGCCATCTCCTTGTCCAGATCCACCGTGTTGCCGTTGAACTTCACGAAAGGCGTGGCGCTGTTGATGCGCTTGGCCTCCACGAGGTTGAGCGATGGAGTCTGGTTGCCGTCCAAATGGCGAGCATCCGTGGTCTGCAACGGCCCTGGTTTGTCGGCGTGCAAGGCTTTGTTCAACGCCTTCTCGAACACCAAATCCTCGGCTTTGTATCCGGGGGTGTCGATATTGGCGATGTTAGAGGCCAACACGTCATGACGCTGCGTCCTGAAATTGAGGGACTTGTGTGCGAGAGTGACGAGAGGGCTGTTGAAGAGTCCGGCCATGGTCGTTTGTGACAGGGTTGAATGCCTGTCGCCGAAACATGCAATCGTAGGGCCAATTCCAAGGATCCGGGTTCCCGAATCTTCTTGAGTTTTCAGGCAATCCCCCGTCTGCTAGCGTCAGAGACAAACCATCCACAAACCGAAACCATGACCACACCCTCACCATCCCAAGTTTGGGGAAGCCACCTCAGTCGCCCACCCATCGAACAGAACGTGCAGTTTTGCGCAGGGCGCGACGTCCGTGCCCTGCCCATGGCCGACGAGGTGTTGCTGCCCTACGATCTTTGGACCAACCGCGCCCATAGCATCATGCTGCACCAGCAGGGTTTAATCGCGGACGAGCAGCTTTCCCGGATTCTTGCCGGACTCCTAGAGTTGGAAAGGTTGCACGAGTCCGGTAAATTTTACCTTGATCCGGAAAAGGAGGACGTTCACATCAATGTCGAGGCCTTTGTGACCGAAACCCAGGGAGCCGATGCTGGAGGCCGGATGCACATCGGTCGTAGCCGCAACGACCAGTCGTCCTGTGATGTCCGACTCTGGCTCCGGGATCAAGGGCTGAGCCTGTCCGCCTCCTGCCACCAACTGTCCGAGGCTCTGCTGGATCAGGCCGAGCGTTATACCGATGCGGTCATGCCCGGATTCACGCACTATCAACCGGCAATGATCACCACTTGGGGCCACTGGCTCTGCGCGTATGTTCAGGGGCTTGTCCGGGATCTGGAGCGCATGCGGCTTACCCTCCAGTTGGTCAACCGCAATCCGCTTGGAGCAGCTGCGTCTTTCGGAACCTCGTGGCCGATTGATCGGAAATTCACGGCAGAATTACTCGCCTTTGACCGCGTGGACACGAACACGCTCGACTGCATTGTTTCACGTTGGGAACATGAAGCGCAGCTTGCTCATACTGCGGCAATGCTGATGAACCACCTCAGCATCATAGCCCAAGATCTCATCATCCTCAGCCTGCCTTACACCGGGATGGTCACGATTGACGAGGCGTTTGTGACGGGTTCTTCGATCATGCCGCAGAAGAAGAACCCGGATTTTGCGGAAGTTCTGAAATCTAAGGCATCGCTGGCCCACGGCTATCTGGTGAGTCTGCTGGGCATCCAGAAGGGCGGATTCAGCGGCTACAACCGAGACACGCAAGCCACCAAGTACCTGATCATGGACCTCCTGCGGGAATGCGAGGAGGCTCCGGGGGTGTTGCGTGGGGTCTTTGAGACACTGACCGTCAACCGAGAACGGATGCGGGAGCAGTGCAGGGTTGGGTTCATGAACTCGGTGGATTGGGCTGACCACTTGGCTCGCACCCACAACCTACCTTTCCGGGAGTGCTACCACGTTTTGGCCGTAGCCGTGCGTCTCTCGGCTCCGGAAACGGAAATCACCCAGCAGGCGCTTGAGCAGGCACTCCAGGAATCCGGACACGACATCACGCTCTCGTTGGAGGAATTTGAGCGTTTGGCCAACCCAAACTCTCTGATTGCAGAGCGGCAGCATTCTGGGAGTCCGGCTCCCGATTCGGTGAGGGAGCAAGTGGCCGAACTACGAGTGGCATTGTCGCAGTTTCAAGCGGAGGGAATCACCCTCCAGCAGCACATTGACGAGGCCCGGCAGCGGTGCCGGGAGTACCGAGTTTGAACATGCTGAACGGAGGGGTGAGCGAATTTCGGCTTGAGTGATCTTGGAGAATTGGAGACACTATACTTTTTCAAAGCCGGAATGATCGGCCCAACCCGTATGGAGATGGAAGATGGCCAGCGACAAGGTGGTTCACCTGCAAGACGCGAATTTTGATGAAGCAACCAAGTCCGGATACGCCCTCGTGGACTTCTGGGCAGAGTGGTGTGGTCCGTGCCTGCAGTTGGCGCCCATCCTCGATGAGATTGCCGAGGAAATGGACGGCAAGCTCAAGGTCTGCAAGGTGAACGTGGACAGCAACATGGAATCGCCCCAGCGCTTTGGGGTGCGTGGCATTCCGTATATTGTGCTGCTCAAGGACGGACAGCAGGTGGACAGCGTGACCGGCAATGATCCGAGCCGTGTGAAGGCATTGGCCCAGCAAGCTGCCTGATCCACACCCGTGCGGTGCCGTCCTCTCAGAACTGGCTGATTCTCCTCGCCTACAACGGGACCCACTACCGGGGTTGGCAAATCCAGCCCCATGATCCCACCCTTGAGGGGCTGCTGGAGCAGGCACTCCTCAAACTCACCGGACAAGCTGTCAAAGTTCACGGCGCAGGTCGCACCGATGCCGGGGTTCATGCACTTAACTATCCCGCCAGCTTCCGACTCGACACACGCTTCTCTCCGGAAAAATGGCGGGGTGCCCTCAACTCAAAACTTCCGGAAGATGTGGTCGTCAAGTACGTCCAGCCGGTGAATCCGGAATTTCACGCCCGCCACAGCGCCATTGGCAAGCACTATCGCTACCTGATCCACAACTGTCCCTACGCCGATCCTTTTAGGCCGAATTCTGTATGGTGGGTGCGCCGGAAACTTGACATTGCAACCATGCGCAAAGCTGCCTCGCGGTTGGTGGGCACTCACGATTTTTCCGCCTTCCGTTCGGTTCACTGCGCCTCCCCGAATCCAGTCAAGGAACTCCGTGAGTTGCAAGTGGAGCATACTCCCTCTCAGCCTGGTAGTTTACGGATCGAGGCGAAGGCGAATTCCTTCCTCCAGCACATGGTGCGGATTTTGGTGGGAACGTTGGTGGACGTGGGCTTGGGAAAATTGTCCCCGGACGAAGTTGGGGCTATTTTGAAAAGCCGGGATCGCACCTTGGGAGGCCAAACTGCTCCTCCACACGGGCTTTACATGTTTCGCACGATCTACCCGGACGGCCTCGTTGAGTGGCCTCCGGACGTTCTTCACGCTTGAGCGTCGATGCCTTTCCAACTCCGCTCCAAATTTCAGCCTGCCGGGGATCAGCCCCAAGCCATTGAGGCACTGGTGAGCGGACTGGAGCAGGATCGTCGGCATCAGGTGTTGCTCGGCATCACCGGTTCCGGAAAGACTTACACGATCGCCAATGTCATCCAGCGCTGGCAGCGGCCCACGCTGGTGCTTGCCCACAACAAGGTGCTTGCCGCACAGCTCTACAACGAGTTCCAGTCCTTCTTCCCGGAAAATGCGGTCGAGTATTTCGTCAGCTTCTACGACTACTACCAGCCCGAAGCCTATGTTCCGCACCGTGATCTCTACATCGAGAAGACCACCGCACTCAACGACGAACTGGACCGCCTGCGGCTTTCGGCAACGCGCTCGCTGCTGGAGCGTGAGGATGTGATCATCGTCGCCTCGGTGTCGTGCATCTACGGCATCGGCTCTCCGGAGGAGTACGGCAAGATGATGCTCTTCCTCAAGGTGGGGGACAAGATCAAGCGTGCGAAACTGCTGGCTGGCTTGGTCGAGATGCGATACGAGCGCAACGACATTGACTTTCACCGGGGCACCTTCCGGGTGCGGGGCGATGTCATTGACATCTACCTTGCTGAATCGGAGTCGGCCATCCGGGTGGAGCTTTGGGGCGACAAGATCGAGGCGATCACGCAGTACGAACCACTCACCGGCAAGAAGCAGCGGGCCTACCGCCACTTTGCGATCTACCCGGCTTCGCACTATGCGGCCCCATCCGATCATGTTCCAGAAACCGTGCGGATGATCCGCGAGGAGTTGAAAATGCGGCTCCGTGAGTTGCATGAGCAAAACAAGTTGGTCGAGTATCATCGCCTCAAGCAGCGCACCGAGTACGACATCGAGATGATCGAGGAGACCGGATTCTGCTCAGGGATCGAGAACTACAGCCGCATCCTCCAGCGCCGGGAACCCGGAAGCGCCCCGCCGACCCTGATCAGCTACCTGCCGAAGAACGCGCTCGTGGTCATCGACGAGAGCCATGTCTCCATGCCGCAAGTCCGGGCGATGTACCTTGGCGACCGCAAACGCAAGGAAACACTGGTCGAGCATGGCTTTCGGCTGCCCTCGGCATTGGACAACCGCCCGTTGCGCTTTGACGAGTTTGAGCAGGTGGCGCAGCAACTCGTCTATGCCTCGGCCACTCCGGCGGAGTACGAGATCGAAAAAGCGCGGGGCAGCGTGGTGGAACTGGTGATCCGGCCCACAGGGTTGGTGGACCCACCGATTGAGGTGCGTCCGGTACTGGGGCAGGTGGATGACATGCTCCACGAAATCCGAGTGCGCGTCACCCGCAATGAGCGCATCCTCATCACCACCCTGACCAAGCGGATGGCGGAAGATTTGGCGGAGTATTACGAAGATTTGGAGGTGCGCGTGCGCTACATGCACTCGGACATCGACGCCATCGAGCGCACCAAGATTCTACACGACCTTCGCGCCGGGCAGTTCGATGTGCTGGTCGGGATCAACCTACTCCGGGAAGGTTTGGACTTGCCGGAGGTGTCACTGGTCGGGATTTTCGATGCGGACAAGGAGGGCTTCCTGCGCTCCACGCGCTCACTGATCCAGACCTGTGGGCGGGCGGCTCGCAACGCCAACGGCCAAGTCGTCATGTACGCGGACGTGGTAACGGGTTCCATGCAGCAAGCCATTGACATCACGGAGCAGCGCCGCGTCCGGCAGCTTGCGCACAACGCCGAGCATGGCATCGTGCCGCGCACCGTGATCCGAGAAATCGCCCCCTCGCTGGGATCGGTGGAACTGGAGGATGAATCCATTGCCGCCGAATCTGAATCCGAGTATCAGACGCGGGAGCAGTTGGAAACCGAGTTGGTCGAGTTGGAAAATTCGATGCGCAAGGCGGCGGAGCAGTTGGAGTTCGAGTTCGCGGCAAAATTGCGAGACCGGATTACGGAACTCCGGAAGCAGTTGGAGGGCGACGAAGCTGCGTGAGTTCGCCGCTTAGTACCGAAGATTGCGCTGGGAGGTGACGGCTTGCTGGATTTCCGGGATGGACAGGTACTCCAAATGCCGCAGGACTTGCCCCAGCAGCAGCGGAAAACGTCTCTGAAGCAGGAGCGAGACTTCAAGCTGCTCTGACGAAAGCTTCTTTGAGCGCACGAGAATTTCGCCTAGCTGCCCCATCGCCGGGGGCGCTCCGGAGACCAAATCCCGCAACTGGCGCAGGGGCGTGATCATCCGCTCCCGGATGTTCCTCGTTTCCTTTTTGAGCTTAGAAATGACGACTCGGCGGTTGTCCTTGTCGATACGCTCCAGCGAGCGGATGGCTGCCGCAGAAACCTCAATCGTCGGCTCACCCATCATTGACATCAAGGCCGGACCGACTTCCTGAAGGCGGCTTTGGCCAAGTGCCCCGATGATGGACTTCTGCATCTCCGGGTTGGAGTCGTGCATCCGGTCCAGCAGGTACTGCACCCCCCCCTCCTCGCGTTTGGTTGCAAGCGTTTCCATGGCGATTTGGCGGACGTAGCGGTTGTCTGAAAACTCGATGCAGTTGATCAACTCCTGAAGCGTCATGGGGATGCCGTCCCCGGAGAATCCACTCGTGCCCGTTGCTTGGCAGGGGGATTCGGCAAATCCACATGATGTGGAGCGGGAAGACTTGGGCTGTCGGCGGAGTTGGCCGTAGGCTTCGGTGATCAACCGGAAACGATGCGGATCACCACCACCGAGAGCGGTGTCCGGATGATAGCGCAACGCGGCCTGTCGAAACGCCTGCCGAATCTGGCGTTCGGAAGCGCTGGGGCGAACCCCAAGGATTTCGTGGAAGTCCATTGGAAATGCAGAGCAACATCCTTGTGACGTTCCCATAACTGTGGGAACAGCCTAACTCCTGCAAACCCTGTGCAACCTATGAGCTGAACTCAAGCACGATGGTTGAGTGAACCGAGATCCGCGTCTGGATGATGCTGGAGAAACGTCTGGGTGTTGGCCTCATGGTCCACCACGAGATTGACGAGCGGCACGCCTTGATCCAAACGCTGAAGATTGCCCAATGCGTGTTGCATGGCGCGGGGATAAGTTTCGAGCGCAGGAGCACTGTGGGGGGTGAGGACCACGTTCGTCAGGACACAGAGCGGCGACGATTCCGGAAGCGGCTCGGTTTGGAAAACATCCAGCCCCGCGCCTGCAATCCACCCGCAGGTGAGGGCTTCGTGCAGTGCCGCTTCGTCTTGCACCCCGCCTCGCGCTGCGTTGATTAGCAGCGCATCCGGACGCATCATTTTCAGGGTACGGCGATTGATGAGGTTGCGGGTATAATCCGTCAGGGGAACATGAACGCTGACAATGTCGGAATTCGCAAGCAGTTTGGGCAGCATTTGAAAGCGGTAGCCGCGTTCCTGCTCAAGACCTTCTTTGCGAACCACGTCAAAGTAGCTGATGTTCATGCCGAGGGCTTGGGCGCGTTCCGCTAGTGCTTGGCCGATGTGTCCCATGCCGATGATGCCTAACGTCTTGCCGTGGAGTTCGCGGTTTTGCAGTTTGCGGTTCTCCCACGGGCCTTGAGCGACACTGTTGTGGTGAAACAGCAACTGACGGTAGAGCGCGAGCATGACCATGAGGACATGTTCAGCGACAGAGATCGCATTAGCCCCACCATTGTTGGACACCGCAACCCCGTGGCGCTGGGCACAGTTCACGTCAATCATCTCATAGCCGGCTTTCAGGGTTTGAACCAGCTTCAGCTTGGGGGCCAAGGCATACTGAGCGTCTGTGAGATTCACCCGCCCCACGATGGCGTCCGCCTCGGCAAGCACGGATTGGGGGATATTTTCCGCGTCAGTGAAATCTACCCAGTGCAGGGTAAAGGCATCCGCAACTGCCGCCTCAATGAGAACCTTGTCGCGGTCGTGTTCGGTCTTGCTGACGAGGACGTTGATCATTGCAAATTCGTTAGAAGGTGTAGCCGACCCCGAGGCCGTAGGCTGCCGTGGTCCACTTGAGTTTAGCGTTTTTTCCGGGAGGTGTGAGACCATAGCTCACGGAGCGTTGCATGTAGAAGGTGTAGTAGTCCACTCGTCCATCCGCCACGCCTGCGGTGCCGTAAAAACCCAGTCCACCAAAGGAGGAGGAAGAGGCTTTGCTGCCGTCGCTTCTCCAGGTGACTTCCGCCGATCCGGCCAGCGGCAGATCAACCGTGCCGCTGAAAATGAGCTTGTAGGAGTCCGTGATTCCGATTCCGGAATAGGACGCGCCGATTTGCACAAAATGGGAAGTGTACTTGCCCTCGTAGGTCGAGGTTGAGCCGGTGAAACTGCGGCTCTTGTACTCGTAACCGGTTTCGATGTCGATGTCCTGCTCATAAGGGATCACCACCCCCAGCCCCAATCCAATACCACCGTAGGGAACAAAGCTATTCAGCCCTGTGATAGAATAGCTGCCGCCGAGTGGAAGGTCGA
>PANO01000028.1 GCA_002707655.1 Deltaproteobacteria bacterium | reverse complement strand
CGCGATGTCCAAGACGGCGAGTTGGTGAGCGCATGTCAGCAGACATGCCCGACGCAGGCGATCACGTTTGGAAACCTCATGGACCCGGACAGCAAGGTCTCGAAGCTGGCCATGCGCGACGAGCAGGAAAAGCGGGACCGCCAGTATGAGGTCATGCCCGAACTCAACTACAAGCCTGCCATCACCTACCTCAAGAAGGTGAACACACGGGAAGTGCAGGGGCTGCACGGCGGGAACAAGGGCAGCGAACACAACGGCGACGAAAGTCACTCATAATCCGACTCAGTGAGATACCTTAGGCAGAGAGGAGAACCATTATGGGGGTGATCACCTACGACTACAACGCGGCTGAAGGCCGGGTGGTGATTGACGAACACAAGGGACATCCGGGCATTGAGAGTACGACTTACTCCTATGCCAGGATCAACGATGAGATGTTGGCGATGTTGGAAATACCGCGTCCATCGTACCTGCTGCTGCTGCTCGGTTTTCTCAGCGCACTGGGGCTAGGCGCGCTCTGCCTCTCGATTCAGGTGGACGTTGGCATCGGTTACAGCGGCATCAGCCATCCCATTGGCTGGGGTTTCTACATCACCAACTTCGTCTTCTGGATTGGAATTGGACACGCTGGAACCCTGATCTCGGCAGTTTTCTATCTCACCCGTGCTCCGTGGCGCACCGCGATTTACCGGGCCGCAGAGGCTATGACCGTCTTCGGGGTGATGACCGCAGGACTCTTCCCGCTGCTGCACACCGGACGCCCGTGGTTGGCCTATTGGCTCATTCCCTATCCGAACGAGCGGATGCTCTGGGTGAACTTCAAATCACCCCTGCTCTGGGACGTGTTTGCCGTCACCACCTACCTGACGGTTTCGGTGCTGTTCTTCATGCTCGGGTTAATCCCGGATATGGCGATTCTGCGGGATGAAGCCTTCCGCAAGGGCCAGAAACTCAAGGGGATGCTTTACACGATGATGGCGCTCAACTGGCGAGGCACCAACCACCAGTGGGTCCACTACATGCGTGGCTATCTGATTTTCGCCGCCCTTGCCACCCCGCTCGTCTTCTCGGTCCACTCCATCGTGAGTTGGGACTTTGCGATGTCCTCGGTTCCGGGTTGGCACACCACAATCTTTGCCCCGTATTTCGTTGCTGGCGCGATCTTCTCCGGGCTCGCGATGGTGATGACCGTGCTGATTCCCGTTCGAGTGGTCTTTGGATTGGAGGGTTACATCACGGATCATGTCATACAAAGTGTCTGCAAAGTGATCCTCTTCACCTCGTTCATCGTGGGTTATGCCTATGGCACTGAGTTCTTCATCGGCTACTACAGCGGTAGCCCTTACGAGCGAGCGATCTTCTACTACCGGCCTTTCGGGGAGATGCAAAGTTGGACATTGCTGGGCGACAACCAGATCAACTTTCCACAAATCGCTTTCTGGCTGATGGTCTTCTGTAATGTCATCTCACCCATCCCGCTCTGGCGTTGGAAGGTGCGTAACAACCTTATTGCAGTCTGGATCACCTGCGTGTTGATCAATGTGGGCATGTGGTTTGAGCGTTTCAACATCGTAGGCAGTTCCCTCCAGCATGAGTATGTCCCCGCCGCTTGGGGTGAGTACTGGCCGACTATTGTTGAAACCGGTATCACGATCGGCAGCTTCGGCTTCTTCTTTACGCTCTTCACTCTCTTCGCCAAGGCACTGCCGCCGATGGCGATCACGGAGTTAAAGGAAAACACTGAACCACCCTTGCAAAATCCACCGAAGGAACACTGATGAGCAGATTCACGGGCGTCTGGGGCTCCTTCGCCCACTTGGACGCAACCACCGACACCATTGAGCAGGTGCGCGACAAGGGAGTGCAGCCCACCGTGCTTTCTCCGTGCCCGCGTCATGAGATTGAGCATGCTCTCGGAGATCCGCAGAGTTCCGTTCCTTGGATTGCACTCGTGTGTGGAGCAATGGGGACATTCATCGGCTTTAGCTTTCCGGCATGGACTGCTTCGGACTGGGTGCTTCCCGTCAGTGGAAAACCGATTGTCGCAATTCCTACATTTGCAATCATCGGTTTCGAACTGACCATCCTGCTCGCTGCGCTCTCCACCTTGCTTGGACTGAGCTTGCTTGCGGTTTTTGATTCCTTCAAGAACCCCATTCCAACAGCGGCCAAACGCTACCTGCGTTTCCAGCGCGATCGCTTCGGCGTGGTGGTTCGCTGTGACTCTGCCCAAGCAGAGGAGTTCGCGGAAATCCTCAGGCGCAACGGTGCAGAGGAGGTGCATGTTGAAAAAGACTGAAGGGTTTCGGATGGGAAAGGTCACTTCGTTGCTGGCAGTGCTGCTGCTTGGTAGCGTCACCCTTGCTAGTGCGGCGGATCTTTATCCTTACTTTGATCCGCAAAAAGGCGGTTACAACGATGAGGAGGACGACCGACCGTGGTTTGACGGGAAACCCTACCCCTTTTTTCAGGACATGTTCGACGGTAAGGGGATCAAGCCACAAGAAGAGGGCACCTATCAGCACTTCCCCAGCACTTCCGTGCCCATCCGGATCGTTCTCGGAAAAATCCAGCGCATCTACGATCCGTTCATTCCGGCGGTGGCGGGAGACGGTTCCGGAGCCAAAGGCCATCCGCGTGAGTATTCACCGCAGAACCCCACCCGTGCTACTCCGGATTCCACCGCCCGCGGTCGTATGCTCTACAACACCTACTGCGCGGCGTGTCACGGCACGGACGGCTTGGCCAACACGGTCGCAGTCCAGAAGGGCGTGCCCGCCCCCCCGATTGTGGCGATTGTCAAGATTTCCACAGCACAGTCCCATCTCTACAACAAGATCAAGTACGGCTCTTTCTTCCAAGAACCGAGGGGGTTCATGCCCGCCTTTGGCGCACAGACCTCCGTGAGAGACCGCTGGGACATGGTCAACTACTTGACAAGTGAAGGATTCGGCAAGGAGATCACGCAATGACGACCAAGGAGATCGCAGAACGCTCTCTGTTTGAGATTCCCGCAGGCACCCGCAAGTTTCTCTGGACCCTTGTGGCCTTGGGAGTAGGAATGTTTATCGTCGGCCTGTTGATGGACGGGGAAAGCCGCCTCCGGGTATGGCAGACGCTGCTCATCAACACCGTCTTTTGGGGGGGACTTGCTCAGGCCGGGGTGATCTTCGCAGTCATCTGGCAGATCACGGACGCCAAGTGGGGGCGGGCCTTTAAGCGGCTCGCAGAAGCCTGTGCTGGATTCCTGCCCGTGTCCTTTGTCATGTTCATCCTCGTCTTCTTCGGAAGCAACGACCTCTACGAGTGGAGCCACACCCCCTTTCTGCACCACGGGGAGGCGGTCAAGGCGGGCTGGCTGAACCTGCCCTTCTTCATCAGCCGCAACCTCTTCTGGTTCCTGCTGCTCTACGGAATTTCCTTCTGGTTTGTGAAAACCTCCATNAAACCAGACCTCGCCCTCGCCCGCAAACTGCTNGGTAGCGATTGGGGCGGCAAGTTCGCCGACCGAATGCTCCAAGACTACGGCGAGCATGAGGACGAGGTGATGCNGCTCGAACGGCTTTCCCGCAAGATCGCCCCGGNNCTTGCCATGCTCTATGCCATCGGCATCACCTNCATCGCTTGGGATTTCGTGATGTCGCTGGACCAAGAGTGGTTCAGCACNCTCTTCGGCGTCTTTTTCATGATCGGCAACATGCACGCCTTCCTCGGGCTCATGCTTGCCATCAGCGTGACCGTCCGGGAACGCTTCGGATTGCACGAGTACATCACAATCAACCGCATCCACGACTTGGCGAAGNTGACCTTTGCGTTTTCGTTGCTGTGGGCCTACATGGGCTACTCGCAGTACCTCGTCATCTGGTTCGCTGACCTTCCGGAAGAGACCCCTTTCCTTGTGATCCGTTCGATGACACAACCGTGGCAGACGCTGTTCATCATCATTTTCTTTTGGGTGTTTGTTTCAGTGTTCCTAGGTTTGCTCCCAAAGACGCTCTGCCGCACCCCCAANTATGTCAGAGCAATGGGCATTTGGGTGGTTGCTGGACANTGGTTGTCCATTTACCTGATGGTGGTTCCCTCCTTACAGCATTTCGGTCACTACCATGTGTACCTTGGTCTGCACGAACTGCTCATCACGCTCGGCTTCCTTGGTGCTTTTTTTCTGAGCTACCTGAGTTTCCTCGGCAAGCTGCCGTTGCTGCCCATTTCGGACAGGCACCTCTGCAAGTCCTGGCACGGACACTAATNCGCATCTTAGGGAGGGTGTTTGCCCTCCCTGCCTTATTACCCCGCCTCCTTTTTCCGTTCACGCTCACCCTGTTGCTGTTTTCTGCAAGCGGGATACTCTACGCCCAACTGGACACGCTGCTGGACGACCCCTACCTTGATCCGGAAACTGTGGCCGCGCTGCTCCCGGACGAAGCGGACACTCCCATCGTTGATTCCGCTTTCATGATTGGCACGGGCTGGGGAATTCATCCCATTCATCTCTTCGGCCCCCCCATCATGCTCGGGTACCACCGACATCCGTGGACGTTGGGTTTCGAGTACAGCGACACAGACAAGCTCAACGTGTTTGCCCAGCAGCGCACGGAGAATTTCGGCCCCTCGCGGGCAACGGGAACGGCCTTCTATGTACGACGGCAATTGTGGGGCGGGATTTACGGCTCGGTGGGTTATGAAAACCGTCAGGGATGGCTCTGGAACCGGACCTACAACCGCACAGGATTTATCGATCAGTGGGTTAGGACAGCGCGCTACGATTTGTCTTTTGAGACCAAGGTGGTGACCTTGGCCACAGGCTTCCAAGATTTCAGCGATGCAACCTTCTTGGCGGTCGACATNATNCGTTACANTGTCTTTTTGCAGCAAACCGACAAGGCGACGATCCACATAAACACTTGGACGNTCAACNAATTAAACGNNNATATGCAGGATNNCAAGGACAACTGGAACGCCGTCCTTGCGTACAACGCAACTCTGGTGGTGACGTGGGGGCTGCATTTCTAGCCGCTGTGACTAGACGGATTGGGAAGGAGGGGTTGGTGTTGAAACACGGNTTCCACGGTCTGGACGATGATCTTGACCGTGTGATCAAACTCAAGGTTGACCAGAGCGCCCACCTTTGCGGTGCCAAGGATGGTTTGGGAAAGGGTTTCCGGAATCANAGCGACCGAGAACCAATCCTCACCCANCTCGACAATCGTCAAACTCGCACCATCAACCGCAATCCAGCCCTTGGGAATCCGGAGTTGCTGCCACTGTAGATCATGCTCCACCACGACCTCGCGGTTGTTGGGAGNNTCCCGGATTTCTCGGAGCATCCCGGTGCCGTCNATGTGGCCACTAACGTGGTGTCCGCCAATTTCATCCCCAACCTTCGCGGAGCGTTCGATGTTGACGAGATCCCCGGACCACAACGAACCGAGGTTGGTGCAGCGCAGGGTTTCGGCAATCACGTCAAACTCCACCCAGCCGTCTTGGATATCGGTGGCGGTCAGGCAAGTTCCATTGACCGCAACGCTGGCTCCACGCTTCAAACCCCCGGCCAGGTTGTCGAGTTGAANCCGCAGCCGTCGTCCGCCCTCAAACTCCTCAACAGCAGTCACGGATCGGGTGCCCTGTACAATTCCGGTAAACATTGTTCTATTCTTAAGAATGATGCCTGTGGAGGTAGCCGCGCATTTGCTGCCGGATCCACTTGGCCAACTCTTCGCGACAGACGGGGACAAGCAGAAGGAACCCCAAGGCGTCCGTCACCACACCCGGAACCACCAAGAGCATCCCGCAGATCCAGAGCAGAAAATCGTTGAGCAGTTCCTCTGTGGGCAAGCGCCGGTTCTGCAACTCNGTTTCGATCAGCGTCCACAGCGAAAAATCCTCGCCGCGCATGAACCACCAACCCGCCCCCGCCGTGACCCCACACAGTGTGAATAGCGAAATCAGCGGCAGCAGTTCCGCCAGTAACAGCAGCAGCGTGATTTCCAGTACCGGAACTAGGAACAGGACCAGTGTGAGAACTCCCCCCACCATGCGGATGCTATCTTGTTAATGNGGAGGAATCGAATAAGTGCAAGTTGCGTGGGCAACCAANCCGGACTCGCCCTCTGAGTAAATGCGCACCTCGGCAACTGCAAGCCGCCGACCAAGTTTGAGCAACTGTGCCTCACCGATCACATCCCGATTCGACGCAGGTTTGCGCATGAAATTGATGGTCAGGTTCGTCGTCACGGCCAGCACCACGGGGCCNATTTCTGCAAGAATCGCCAGATACGTCGCCGTGTCTGCAAGTGTCATCATCGTAGGTCCGGACACCGTTCCGCCCGGACGCAGGTGCTGTTCTTTGATGGGAACCCGGACCCGTGCCCAGCGCAGTCCGATTTTCTCAAGCACGACATCGCATTGCGAAAACTGCTCGCGTAGCAGTTGCTGAAGTTCCTCCACCGTGAGTTGGGACATCACTCCTTTCGTTGGGTTGATCATAAAATGGCTTGCTGATGCATTGGTTGATCAAGGTACAATACCACGACTGCATTCGCGACACCACCCCACTTGCATCATTGGCCACCCTGCTTGACAGCCTCAACCTCCGGCAGAAACACTGGAGCGGTTGTGGATGATGTTGGCACACAGCCAAGGAAGTCTGCTGAACGCTGCAAAGCTNGCTGCAGGATTGGGAATTTCCTCACCAACGATCACCAGTTACCTTGGATTGTTGGTGGGCCTGCTGTTACTGCGCCGCCTGCCGCCTTACCTCCCCAATGTCCGGAAGCGGCTCGTCAAATCCCCGAAAACCTATTGTGCGCGACAGCGGCCTGCTCCACGCCCTGTTGGGCATCCACAGCGTGGANGAACTACTGGGGCATCCGGTCGCAGGCATGAGTTGGGAAGGTTTCGTGCTGGAGAACCTGCTGGCCGCGGCTCCGGAACATGTCCGGGCTGCGTTTTATCGAACAGCGGCGGGTGCGGAGATTGACTTGGTGCTGGAATTGGGCGGATGCGCCGGAATCTGGGCGGTCGAGGTTAAGAAGAACTCGGCGCCCAAGTTAGAGAGCGGATTTCATTCGGCGCTGGAAGACCTGCAACCGGATCATGCCTTCGTCGTTTACACCGGATCGGATCGCTACCTCAAGTCACAAAATATCACCGTCCTCAGCCTGTGGGAGTTGGCTCAGGAACTCGCTCGCCTGGACACCGGGACCGTGTGACTCAACGGAACCAGAACGACGGTCTGACTTCATGAAACTCCGATCACAGAGAACCCCCTTGCCGTCTTGGGCGGAGCATGAGAGAATCGTTTTCCTGTTTGAGACACCACCCCACTGACATCGTTGACGACCCTGCTTGACAGCCTCAACCTCCGGCAGCGCGAAGCCGTGACGACGGCACAGGGTCCGGTGTTGGTCCTCGCCGGGGCCGGAAGCGGCAAGACCCGTGTTATCATCCACCGCATTGCCCACCTGATCCAAACGCTGGGTAAACCTCCGGGGAGCATCTTGGGCGTGACCTTCACGAACAAGTCGGCGGGCGAGATGCAGGAGCGCTTGCGTGAAATGCTAGGAAAGGCCAGCCGGGGGGTTCACCTCAGCACCTTCCACTCGCTCGGGATGTCGCTGCTCCGCAAGTCGATCAAGCATTTGGACTACCGCCCGAATTTCGTGATCTACGACACGCAGGATCAGCGTGGGTTGTTGAAGTCGCTGCTGGAGGAACACGATTTTGGAAACGACGAGGGCTTGGTGGATTTGAAATCTGCGCATGCTGAAATCAGCCGTGCCAAAACCGCCGGGCTGGATGCCGAGTCCTTTGGGCAATCAGGGGATCGCCGACTGCAGATCATTGGACAGATTTATCAGGAGTACCAGCGCACACTCAAGGGCTGCAACGCGCTTGATTTTGATGATATCCTCAACCTCACCCTGCAACTTTTCGAGCAACATCCGGAGGCGATGCTTCCAGTGCAGGAGAGGTTTTGCTACATCTTGGTGGACGAGTATCAGGACACCAACCGCGTGCAGTATCGACTGCTCCGGCACCTCACGCGCCTGCACCGCAATCTCTGCGTGGTCGGCGACGACGACCAGTCCATCTACGCTTGGCGCGGAGCGGACGTGCAAAACCTGCTGAGTTTCGAGCAGGACTATCCGGACGTGAAGGTGATCCGGCTGGAGCAGAATTACCGCTCGACGCAGGTGATCCTCGATGCAGCAAATCAAGTGATCGCCAACAACCCGCAGCGCATGCCCAAGCAGCTTTGGTCCGAACGTTCCGGAGGGGAACGGATCGACTGGATCGCTGCGGAATCGGAACAGGAGGAACTGGAAACGGTGGTGCGCCGTATCCGGATGCAAGCCTTGCGGCATGGGCGGGGACATCAGGATTTCGCGGTGCTGTACCGCTCAAACTTTCAGGCGCGGGCGATTGAGGAAGCGTTCCGCGATGGCGGGGTGCCCTATCGCGTGGTGGGCGCGACCAGCTTCTACGAACGGCAGGAGGTCCGGGACGTGTTGGCCTACCTCAAGGTGGTCTACAATCCCCGCGATGAAGTGAGCCTCCACCGCGTCATCAACACCCCTCGGCGCGGCATCGGTCAAACCTCGCTGATGCAGGCGAACACCTTGGCACGAACCCGTCGGGATGCACTGTTCCGGATTTTTGAACAAGCGAGTCAGTTTCCGGAAATCCCACGAGAATCCGCCGCCTCGATGGAATCCTTTGCGTGGCGCATCCGCAAGTATCAGGAGCAGTTTGCCGAAGCTGAACTTGGCACCACGGTTCGGGCCTTGCTCGAGGAGGTCGGCTATGTGCGCTATGTGGAGAAGCAGCCCGGTGATCCCAAGACGCGGGAGCGGCGCAGGAACTGTGTGCTGGAACTGCTCAACGGGATCGACAAGTATTCCCGTGACCAGCCTCAGCGTGGGCTGCGTGACTATCTGGAGCGCGTGATGCTCTTCACCGAGCGTGACAACGAGGGCGATGCCTCCGGAAACCAAGTGACGCTGATGACCCTGCACAGCGCAAAGGGGCTGGAGTTTCCTTACGTTTTTCTCGTCGGCATGGCCGATGGTGTGTTTCCGAATCAGCGCGCCCTCGACGAAAGCGGGGAGGACGAGGAGCGCCGCCTCTGCTATGTGGGCATCACGCGGGCACAGCGCGAACTCACGTTTTCAATGGCCAAATCCCAAAAACGCTACGGCGAGCTTATCAAGCGTGACCCCTCGCGGTTTCTGCTTGAAATCGACCCAGAACTGTTCTCAACTCCCGTGATCGGCGAGGCCAATCCCGTGCAGAAAACCAAGCAGCGTGAGCAGTCGCGCTCTGATTTTTTCCTGCAACTCCAACAGATGAAAGCCAGTTGACGATTTTAGAAAAAGTATTCAGGAGTCAGGAGCCAGAATGTCGGTTGTCGGTTGTTGGTTGTCGGTTTTGTTCTGCCTTCTGGATGGTCTGGGTTGTGCTGCTGCTGGGCGTTCTGGTTTTTTCCGGAACGACAGGGCTGGCTGCCGAGCAAATCCGCATCCTCGCCTTGGGGGATTCGCTCACAGAGGGCTTTGGCGTTGATGAAACGGAAGCCTACCCTGCGGTGCTGGAGCAACTGCTTTTGCAAAAAAATTACTCCATCCGGATGATCAACGGTGGGGTTAGCGGTTCCACGAGTGCTAGTGCGCTCTCGCGCCTGAAGTGGTACGCCCGCATCAAACCGCACTTCCTCATCCTCGCACTCGGTGCAAATGACGGGCTACGCGGCCTCAGCGTGGAGCGCATGAAGAGCAATCTGGGTGCGGTGATTGCCTTTGCCAAAGAGCGTGGGATGGTTGTTTTGCTCGCCGGGATGCAGATGCCGAAGAATTACGGAGCGGAGTACACCACCACCTTCCGCAACGCTTTCCCGGAACTCGCGGAAACGCATGAGATCGTGCTGCTCCCGTTTTTGCTGGAAGGCGTGGGAGGGCTTCCAGACAAGAACTTGCGCGACGGCATTCATCCCAACCCGGACGGACACCAGATCATCGCCCGGACGATGCTGCGCCATCTGGAGCCGTTGCTTGAACAACACGTTCCTTGAAGGTGCCCGGACGTGGCACTCTCCCTGCAACAGCCTGAGCGACAAGCAACCAAGAAACGTGTTTGGATTTTCCGACCCTCATGTCTGCACCTTCAACTTCTCCAGACCCCTCGGAGACCTCCAGTCAGGTTCTCCGGGGGATGCTCATCTTCAGCGCCCTCCAGCGCGGCAAGAAGCCCATCGGCTACAACGCGCAGGGTGGCTTCCGCAACCAGTCCCTTTCCGGACAAACGTTCACCCGCCAAATCTAGTCCAGCACAAACGGGTTTTCCTTTCACACGAGTTTGGTGTATCCTGCATCTTCCGGAATGGGATTTGCTTTTCATTGCCCCGGCACCAACCCGCTGTCCAAAGGAGCCCCAATGACTAGAGGCATCCAAGCACTCTTCTCGATTCTGATCATCTTTCAACTCTGGAGCTTTTCTGGTTTTGCCCAAGAGTGGCTACCGGTTTCCAAAGACGGCTCAAAATCTTATCGGCACCTCGTCGAGCAGCAGATGCTCTCGCAGGTCAATGCGAACGGCTTTGGCGTGGCACCACAATTGGAAGAGGAATGGCTCAATCGTGTGGTGAGCGCCGGCCAAGAGTGGACCCGCAATCTCCGGGAATTGGAGCGCGAGTACCGCCGTGCGGTGGCCAGTGCCCGCAAAGCCCGACTCACCATCCGGGCGCGTAAGGCAGTGCTGGAGCAACTCCAACCCTACCACGCCAGCCTGCTTGAGGAAATAGACCGCTACCGTGACCAGATTGCACGGATTGAGGAGGAGAAGCAGAAATTTCTGGAATCGCTCACCAGCACCAGTTTTTCGGTTCTGGTGGTCATCCGGAGCCAACTCACCAGTGATCTTGTCCAGAAACTCCCAGCACTGGTGCAGGACGACACGCTCTTCAAAAACTCCGGAGGCATCGCCATCAGCGCCGTTTCCGAACGCTACTCCACCGGCAGTTCGTTTCCCTTCAAGTCCGGGCGCTTTCAGGTCAATTTTCTTTACCCCGAGAACATCTCACGGCTCAACAAGGACATCAGCGAGTTTGTCTACCTCTTCGCCCGCATTGACGTTTTTCCATATGTCGAACAACAGGTGGGCCTGTCCGGAACTCTTGACGGGCAGGAAGCACTCACCTTCTTTGACGCAGATGCCTTGCTTGCCTACCTCCAGCAGGAGCAGATCAAAGATAATCGGCTGGAGGCTTGGGCACAGGGAGAACTCTCCTCGCTGGCCGTTCACAATGACCAAGTGCTGAAAGCCTTCAACAATGCCCTCTCGCACTACGAGCATCTCAAGTCCGGGTTTGGCGAAGACCTCGCCAAGCTGGGTCAGGAAGAGCAGCAAGTGCAGCAGGACATTGGGAACCTGCGCAAGGAGATTGAACAGGGAGACATCGCGTTCCAAAAGATGGACGACGTACTGACGAACTACGCAGCTCACTTCCGGAGCAAGAAGGTGATGTGGCTGGAACGCTTCCTGATGGCGGAAGACGGAGTGTTGCGGACAGATTCCTCCAAGATCGGCGAACTCCAGCCCGTCTTGCTTGGGCTGCGCAGCAACGCACTCACGAGCGACACCAGCCAGGCGATCCAGCTGATTGGACGACCGCTGGTGAGCGTGTACTCTGAAATGGTGGACCGCTCCAACCAGCTCAAACTGGAGGTCAACAACCTTCCGAAAACGTCGGTTTATTTCGCCCAACCCAACCTGAAGGATTTTGAGTTGGTGAAGCTCAAGTGGGGGGTGAAGGGCCATCATTACCAACTGCTGCACCTCTCACGCAGGGTAGCAGGATCACAAACCCAGTTTGGATTGCTGGTCGCCCGTAAGCTTGAGTTGCAATCCACAACCACACCTCCGCAGTACAATCACGACACTTGTGCGTTCACGGTGCTGTTCTCGCCAAAGCGATTCAAACTCACCAAAGCCGCCAAGCAGGCGATCAAGCAAAGCGCACAATGCATGAAGGACAATCCGGGACAGTCCATTCATGTCATTGGTCACACCGATCGGCGGATTTTCAGCAAGTACGGCAAGCAGGACAACAACGCCAAGCTGGGCTTGCGGCGGGCGCTTTCCGTGATGGATGCCTTGGTTGAGGCGAGAATTGACCCGGATCGGATTGCCACCGTGTCCTCCAAGGGTTCCAGCGAACCAGCGGTGCTGGGCATGGATCGGTCGGCGCATCGGGCAAACCGACGGGTGGAGGTGTACTCCGATCCCACACTTTAATGACCAAAGAGCTTTGACCATGCTGAAAATTTGGGGACGCGCCAATTCCGTGAATGTACAGAAGGCCGTCTGGGCCGCTGCTGAGGTGGGGGTGCGCTTTGAGCGGTTGGATGCCGGACTTGTTTTTGGAAAGAACACCGAGGATTGGTACCTCGCGCTCAATCCCAACGGTAAAGTCCCCTTGCTGCAAGATGGGGAGTGGTCGCTCTGGGAGAGTAACGTGATCGTGCGCTACCTTGCACATTGCTATGGCACTGGAACCTTGTGCCCGGACGACCCGCAACAGCGCTTCACCGCAGAGCAGTGGATGGACTGGACCGTGTCGGAACTGCTCCCGGCAATGACTCCACCGTTCTGGGGTTTGGTGCGTACTCCTCCGGAAAAGCGCAACTGGGAGGCGATCAATGCAGGAATCAAGGAGTGCAACCGACTGTTCGGCCTGCTGGACCGCCACCTTCAACAACAGGATTACGTTGCTGGAAACGAGTTCTCGATGGGCGACATCCCTGCCGGGGCACTCGTTTACCGCTGGTACAATCTCGACATCGAACGCGACGAATTACTAGGAGTTCACGCTTGGTATGAACGGCTCCAAATCCGTTCGTCCTACGGGAAACACGTTATGCTTCCCGTGACCTGAGCGTCCGGGTTCCCATTAAATCCGCGTTTCAAAAATTCAGTGCATAACGTTGCTCGGTGACTTGCTGGCCGCCGACGGTTGCTGAGCGTTCCTCTGCCACTCGGAAACCCAGCAACTGGTAAAGCCGAGCGGCGGGTTGCAACGCATCCACCGTCCAAAGGAACACGGATTCATGCCCGGAGGACTGGGCGAACTCCAAGGCTTCCGTGACCAGCTTGCGCCCCAAGCCTTGCCTCCGATGGTCCGGATGCAGCAGCAGCCAGCGCAGTTGTGCGGCTTGCTCAGACACACCCTCAAGGGCGAGCGACCCCCGGACTTGCCCCTCTTTCTCGACAATCCAAATCCGGTTGTGCGGGTTCCGGGTTTGCGCGAATTCGGCAAGTGCCGCAGCAATGGACAATTCAAAGGTGGTGTCAAACCCAAACTCCTGCCCGTAAAGTAACCCGTGCATCTGCACAATGGCTCCGAGGTCTCCCGGACGCCACTCATTGCGGATCAGGCCCCCTCCAGTTCCGGAGCCGCCGGAGTTGCGGGATGCTGTGGAATCGAACTCCAGTCGTTTGCCAAAGCTCAGGGCGGCGTCTTCGGTGTAGCCGATACGGCGATAAAAAGCTTGGGCCGTGGAGTTAGAAACTCGCAGCTGCAGATTGATTTTCGGGCAATCGAATTTCCGCAGTTCGGCTTCTACGGCTTCCATTATCCGGCGACCCCAACCCTGTTTTTGATAATCCGGATGTGAGGCAAGGTAGTTGATCCAGCCTCGATGTCCGTCAAATCCAGCCATCACCGAGGCGACAATCCGACCGTTCTGCACCCCGACGAGAAACAGTTCCGGCTGCATTTTCTGTTTCCGGAAAATATCCTTTTCCGGATGATTCCACGTACGGGTCAAGTCACAGGCGGTCCAAAGCTCAACGACAGCTTTTGTGTCACTTTCGGAGAATGCTCGAATATGAGCTTCGGGGTTTTGCGGCATGTGGACGTTCGAGGAAAAAGCGAAAATACCCACTTTAATGAGTAGGCGGAGCCAAAGGCAAGCAGAACCCCAGCGCATCGTTGCGGAACGAAGTTGATTTTTATGGAGAAACTGTCGGGCGAAAGCTCGCTTCCGGATTGCACTGGAGGGCAAAATAGGTCACCCTAACTTGCCACCCCTGAGCTAAGATTGGTGGCATTTTCAAACCCATTCATCCTGAGGAGAGAGTATGGTACCCAATTCCACCAAGTATCTGATAATCGGTGCTGGGATTCACGGACTCAGCACCGCCTACCACCTTGCGCTGGAGTTGAAGCAGCGCGGCCTTGGCAGCGGCAAGGACATCCTGGTGATCGACAAATCAGGTATTGGGTCAGGTGCATCCGGAATTGCATGCGGAGTTGTGCGGAACAATTATTTCCAGCCTGCGATGCGTGAATTGATGGCACACAGCGTCGAGGTCTGGGAGAGCGATCCCAAAGCCTACAGCTACCACCCGGTGGGCTACATGCAGATCAGCCCGGAAGTAATGCATTCTGATATTGCCACAATCTATGAACAACAGCAGGACATAGGCTACCCTTCAGAATTTATTGAGGGCAGTGCCGATTCAATGGTTTATATGCGGGGTTTGTTTGACGATTGGCAGGCAAA
>PANO01000027.1 GCA_002707655.1 Deltaproteobacteria bacterium | reverse complement strand
GCACGGCAAATCGGAGCATTGTTGTTAACTTCAACAAATCCATTTATTTTATTAATAGTAGTAGCGTCTATCTAGGAAGCAAGGATGGCTCCGCTTCAACTGAGGCTTGTAACAGTTCATCCAGCNTTAAAGATCTGCCAATCCTTNTTTCCANGNATANTTATTCAANCTGTTTGTATGNCAACNNGACTATNGGCAGCAGNTCCATTACAATTGACNNGAANTCAGCTCTGGATNCAAACACCACCTACAAGGTCAAAGTCTTGAAAGAAAGCTTGGATGGAAGCCGTAAGCTCAAAGACGCCAATGACGGCTCCGGAACTCAGTTGAGTTCCGATTATGAGTTTTCTTTCACCACCGGATCCTGAACCCCGGAACTGTAACTTTCCGATCCAGTCACAGCACTAAGAACGGGGGTGTTTGCGGCTTGCCGAAGCGTATGAGGTGTCGTCTGAAGCGTTCTAAGCGGGTTTGTTGAGGGCCAGCGCCACAGCGACTCCAATCAGCCCAAGTGCGCCGAGGTCGATCCAGAGGGGGAATTTCCAGAGCCAGAAAGCATCGGAGATCACGGCGACCACCGGAACCGCCAACATGGCGATGGTGGACATGGCGACCGTGAGTCGCTTGAGCAGGGTGAAGTAAATCCAGTACATGATCGCCCCGGCGACCACGATGTTATAAAACAGGGAGAAGTACTGCGGCCAGCCCGGAGTTCCGATATTTTGCCAGTCCCACAGCAGGGCTATGAGCGCAACCGGAATCGTCCCCAGCAGTTGCATCCATCCTGTGAGCACCAAGGTGGGAACCGGGAATCCTGTGTGTTTGACATAGGCCGACCCGGCCCCCCACATAGCTCCGCCAACAATCACCAAGAGCGGCCCCCACGCATTCCGGGCCTGCGTTTCCGGATCTCCCAACCAGAGCAGCAACACCCCCGTGGTTCCTGCAATCAGGGCATAGACCACCTGACGGCTTGGCAGCGTTTTCACCAAGAGCGCATAAAAGAGGCTGGCCCAAACCGGCATGGTGAAGGCGAGGATGGCGGCGCGGCCTCCAGTCATGAAGGAAAGCCCGTACAGCACCAGCATTCCCCAGAGCGTGATGTTGAGGGTCGAGGCCACCAGCAGTGGAGGCCAAAAGGGGCGGGGGACGGCGAGTGGGTGGCCGTTGAGACGGGCAAGGGCCAGCAAGAGCATTCCCGAAGGAAGAAAGGTCAGCGACCGGAACACCCACGGGGACACTTCGGTGATGCCGATCTTGAGGATTGGCCAGTTCGCGCCCCAGCCCAGTGCCAGCACGACCAGCAACGCGAGATTGGCCGCGCCCAGCCCAGCCGATTTTCGGGATGCGGGTTCAGTTTGCAAGTGCGGTGTGCAAGGCGGTGACGACCGTGTCGAGTTCGGATTCCGAGATGACCAGTGGAGGGAGTAGCCGAATGACGGTTGGACCTGCGGGAAGCGCGATCACGCCTTGGGCGAGCAACGCCTGCAAGTAAGGGGTGGCCTTTTCCTTGAGTTCAATGCCGATCATCAGGCCAAACTGCCGCACCTCTCGCACCCGCTCTGGCCGCTTCGCTTCAAAGTGGCGTGTGAAGTAATCCCCCTTGCTCCGGGCTTGTGCAGCCAGATCGTTTTCCTGCATGAAGCCGATGGCCGCCAGTGCCGCCGCACAGGCCAGGGGATTGCCGCCAAAGGTGGAGCCGTGGACCCCAACGGTCACATCAATCTTATCCGAGCAGAGCACCGCCCCCATCGGCACGCCTCCGGCGATGCCCTTGGCGAGACACAGCAAGTCCGGAACAAGGTTGAGGGCTTCGCAAGCGAAGAAGGTTCCGGTTCGGCAAAACCCGGTTTGCACTTCGTCAATGACCAGCATCGCCCCGCGTTCATCACACAACTGCCGTGCGGCAGAGAGGAACTCGACATGTGCAGGCCGCACCCCGCCTTCGCCTTGAATGGGTTCCAGCAACACCGCCGCCGTGTCCTCCGTGATGGCCGCGTCCAGCTTTTCGAGCTTGTTGAGGGGAACGAACTGACATCCGGACAGCAGCGGTTCGAAGGCATCGCGGTACTTGAAAGTGGCACTGAGGGCACCCAGCGTGCGTCCGTGGAATCCGCGCATGGCCGCCACCACCCCGCTGCGGCCCGTGGTTTTGCGGGCAAACTTGAGGGCGGCTTCTGTGCTTTCTGTTCCGGAGTTGCAGAGGAAGACGCGGTTCAAGCCGTCCGGAGCAAGGCCGACCAGCGTTTCCATCAGTTGTCCGCGCTGGTCGTTGTAGAAGATGCCCGGACAGGTCACCAGCGTTTGTGCCTGCTCGGCCAAGGCTTGGGCAACTGCCGGGTTGGCGTGTCCAACACTGGCCACCCCGACTCCGGAGGCGCAGTCAAGGTATGCGTTCCCCTGATCATCCCAGAGCGTGGCTCCTGCTCCACGCACGATGCTGACCCCTCGCCGAGGGTAAACCTCCAGAGCGTGGCGTTCTTCTCGTTCCTGAATGTTCATCGGATGGTGGTTCCTTGTCCGGCAAGTGCATCCCGCACGGGGTGTTCGTTTCGTCCATCCGCAATCACGACTTCTGCTGCTCCGGCATCGAACAAGCGGCGCAGCGCCAGCATTTTGCGTTTCATGCGGCCCTCCACTTGGTTTTCCCGCGCCTCCAGTTCGTGCTGCGTCATCTGCCGCACCACGCTTTCCGGATCGTCCCGCTGGTCGAGAAACCCGGGAGCCTCGATCAACTGAAGGATTTTTTCGGCATGAAGGCTTTTCTGCAAGACATTGANGATGTCGTCGTTCTCGGAGTTGATGGCAAAGCCCTGCTCGTCCACGATGGGGATACTGAGGACAGGACGATAGCCCTGCTCCAGTAGCAGCCTGAGCAAGTCCGTGTTGGCGGACTTNGGTTTCCCGGAAAAATCATGTTTCANCAANGTCTTGCCGCCTTCCCGGACCCGAATCCCCCGGTTCCGCTGGCCTTGAACCATGCGTCCGTCGAGGCCGGTCAGGCCCACGGCGTTGATCCCGTGCCGCTGGCAGAGTTCGACAAATCGACGGTTGCGCAGACCCGCATAGGCCATCATGATCAAGTCAATCGCAGATTCGTCGGAATAGACGCTTTTGTAGCCGGAAACCGAGGTCAGTTCCTGCTTTTCCAGCCCCAGNTTCTGNCCTATTTCGTCCCGCAAGGCGTTCGCGCCCAGCACCACCACAAANGGCGTGTCCAGTTCGGCGAGATCGGNAACGATTCCGGAGAGGTTGATTTCGGCTCCGCCGCCGACTTTGATGAGGTGCATGAAGGGGGTTCGCTTCAGAGGGTTTGGATGGTGTGGTTGCGGATCGGTTNCCAGNCATCTTCTCCCGGNTAGGGANCGGAGCAGACCATCGCAACTCCATTGCGCTCAATTCGGTGCATCTGNAANTANNCNGGNCTTTCGTTNTAAAGCGTGGCCAATTCGGAGGATTCACGGCTGGCAAGGATCAAGTTCATGGCACGGATGTAGCGGGTTCTTTTTTCGATCACTTTGACGCTTTTTTCCAATCCGGATTGGAGGTTGTGGTGATCGAAACGTTTGATGTAGTTGAAAATCTTTTCCGCCCCAATGCGGCCCTCCTCCTTGATCCGCACACCTTGCANCTCTCCATTGAAAATAAACACGCGTTTGCCGTCGCAGAACGGCATGTTGTTCTCCACCCGGATGCCCTCGTCCCTGAACGCGCTGCGCGCGTGAGCCAGCAACAGCGTCGTGGNGCCAAACTGCGAAAAGTCCTCGTCCCAAACGGGTTGGAGGTTGTGGTGAAGGCGCCACNCGCCGCCGTCCAGCCAAGCGCACCCCCAACCGTGTCCCTGATATTCGGAACTGTTCTTGGATACGTCCGCAAACCGTTCCAGATGTGCGGCCATTTGAAACGGACGCTCGGCGCGAACCCAGAGGATGCGGCACATGGGTGCNTCAGATTGGGTGCAGGCCGGGAAACGTCAGCCCGAAGGTTTCGTCAAAACTGTGCATGAGATTGAGGCACTGCACGGCCTGCCCCGCCGCTCCCTTCATCAGGTTATCAATGGCGCTCAGCACCACCAGTCGGTTGGAGTGCGGATCACGTTCAAAGCCGATGTCGCAGTAGTTTGTGCCTGCCAGCAGCTTGGGGTCCGGGTAGCGGTGGATGCCGCTGCGCTCCTTGACGAGGCGCACAAACGGCTCGTCCCGGTAGTCCTCCCGGAAGATTTTCCACACCGCTTTCTCTTCCAGCGGTTTCTTCAGAAACACATGACAGGTGGCAAGGATGCCCCGCACCATTTCAATCGAGGTCGCGGAAAAGTGGATCGGCACCTCACCTAGCGACTGCTGCAACTCCCCGACATGCCGATGCCCGGTGGGACGGTAGGAGCGCACCGCGCCGCTGCGTTCCGGATGGTGGCTGGCGCCGCTGGACGCATTACCTCCTTCGCTGGACCCGGCCTTGACCTCGATCACAATGGATTCCACCAAGTCGCGTCGCGTGAACGGTCGCACCGCCAGCGTGCTGACCGTGGCGTTGCAACCCGCACAGGCAACGCGAGTCGCCGACTGGATTGCCTCTCGGTTGATTTCCGGAATCCCGTAGGCAAAAGCCCCCAACAGGTCAGGCCGTGTGTGTTCGGTGCCGTACCAGCGCTGGTGCTGTTTCGGGTCGGTCAGCCGGAAATCCGCGCTCAGGTCAATCAGCCGTGGTGCCAGTTTCTCAAAGCGATCCACCGCCGTCATGGTCCGGCCATGCGGCAGGCAGAGAAACAGCAGATCGCACGGTTCCAGCTCGTTGACGGCGCAGTATTTCAGGCGGGTCGCCCCGCGCAGATTGGGGTGGGCGTTGTGGACGAATTTCCCGGAAAAACGTTCCGAGGTGATCTGCTGGACTTCGCATTCCGGATGAAACAGCAACAACCGCAGCAACTCGCCTCCGGTGTAACCGGAACCCCCGACAATGGAAACCCGGATCATGGCGTGTTCTCCAGAACGTAGTCCACCATGTGTGCAGGAATGTTCACTCCGGTGGTTTCAATGCTGTTGCGGAATTCCATCGTGTAGTTGACTTCGTTCACCAACACGCCGTCCGCGGTTTCAAACAAATCCACCGCCAGAACCCCCCCACCAACTGCGTTGGCCGCCGCCAGCGAAACCGTGCGGATCTCATCGGTCACGGGGCATCCACTGGCAACCGCACCACGCGCTGTGTTGGTGATCCAGTGGGGAGAGGTCCGGTAAATGGCGGCGATGCATTCGTCTCCCACCACAAAACTGCGGATGTCCCGCCCTTGCTTTTCCACATATTTCTGGATGTAAAAGATAGAGTGGTGGTAGCTTCCCAAAATGGCTTTGTGTTCAAGCAGCGACTCTGCGGCTTCGCGGTCGTTCACCTTGGACAGCAACCGTCCCCACGACCCCACAGCAGGTTTGAGAACCACGGGGTAGCCCAACTCCTCGATGGCCACCAAGGCCGATTTCTCGGTGAACGCAATGCGCAGCGGCGGCTGAGGCACTCCTGCTTCCTTGAGAGCCAGCGAGGAGAGAATCTTGTCGCCGCAAACCCGCGAGACCTCGGAGGTGTTGATGCAGCGAATACCACTGCTTTCCAGCAAGCGCAAGCCGTGCATGGCACGCGAGTGGTTGATGCAGCGCTCCAGCACCACATCCACTTCTAAAGTGGATTCGAGATCAAAGATCAGCTTGCGATCATCAAGCATCACCAGTTCAACCCCGCGTTGCTTGAAGGCTTCGATCAGGAGTTTTTCTTCTTTGCGGATCAGGGAATGCAGGAAGCCGATTTTCATTCGCCCCAGTCCTCTTCAGTTTCCGGAGCTTCCGTCAGTTTAAGAGGATCAAGTCCGGTGACTTCCAGTTCGGTCCCGCAGTCCGGACATTCCAGAAGTTCCCCCATGACCGTGTCCGTGTCCAGTGTGATTTCAGCGTCGCAAAGCGGGCATTCACTCATTTGCAGATCTCCTTTGGTTGGGTGTGGGTCAGCGCCAAAATTCGCATTCCCGTGAATTGGGAAAGTGGTCATCATAGAAGGACAAGGGGTGCAGTGCGAGCGATATTTTCCGGAGCCCCCAGTTCTCTTGACGGGAGGGTTCAGAGGCAACCGAGCCAATCAGACAGAACGGTCCAACACCAACTCCGGAAATTTTGTAAGGTCTGTGAGGTTGTGATCAATCCGAGGTTCCGCAGGTAGCGGGAGTTGATTGGGGTTGTACCAGCAAGTGGCAATTCCGAAGTTGACACCACCTTGGATGTCGGAAGCCAAACTGTCACCGACCATCAGGATTCCGGAAAGCTCTGGGCACCCCATCTGCTCCCANGTGATCCGGAAGATCTCCGGGTTNGGTTTGGCGATTCCCACTTCTTCTGAGACCACGATCACCTCGAAGCATTTGCAAAGCGGNGATTGAGCAAAACGCGGACGCTGAACCGCTTGGAGTCCGTTGGTGATCAGTGCCAAGCGCACGCTCCCGTGGAGCGTCTGCACCAATTGCTCGGCTCCCGGCAGCAAGTCCGTTCCTTGTGAAAGGCGCTGAAGGTAGCGCGTGCTGAGCCANTCCGGATCGCCTGCCAGCCCGGTTGCTGTGCAAAACCTTGCAAAACGCTCCACCTTCAGAGTGGCTGGAGCCACCCGCCCCTGCTCAAGTTCCTGCCAGAGTTGCTGGTTGATGCGTTCGTAGGTTGCCGTCAGGGCTTCCGAACGAGGGAATCCTGCTTCCACAAAAAGGGCGTCCAGCGCCACTTGCTTCGTTTTTTCGAAATCAAAAAGGGTGTCGTCAGCGTCAAAAAAAACCACAGGGTAGCGCATGGGACTCTCGAGAGTTGCAAAGNATCGTTAAAAAAGACATGCTAAAGTGTTGGAAGTTAAGCACGTTCCGGGCAAGCGCGACTAGGCAACACCGCAAACCTCAAAATTCGGGAGTCCATGAAGAAAACGACGATGCAACGAGGGTTGTTCGCCATCCTGCTACTGGTTGCTTTGCGGCGGCGCCACTTCACGCCCAAGACCGNTTTGAGGTCATCCTTGCCGAAATCAAGGAGATTCGGGTGGACATGAAGCAACTCCGAATGGAAATGAACCAGTTCCGAGTGGAGATGAACCAGTTCCGCAAGGAGACGGTCCTGCGTTTTGAGCAAGTTGATAAGCGCTTTGAGCAGGTGAACGGGCGCTTTGAGTTTATCCAGACGATTTTGGGCATTCTGATCATGGGTGTGCTGGCCGGGCCGTTCATTGCAGAGNGGCTACGCCGCCGCCGTGAGGAACGCGAACAGCGCATGTGGGACGAGTTGCAACGCCTCCTGATCGTGATGCGTTCCTTGGCCCGCAAGGATCCCCAAGTCCACGAAGCACTGGTAGACTCCCACCTGTTGTGAATTTCACTGAAATAAAAACCCGTCGTTTGCGATGAAAGTCCTCACCGGTCATTTGTTGATCACTCGCGTTTTCACCCATCCGGAATCCGGGGAGCGTCGTCTGCTCGTCGAAGACTACCACGGACGCCACAATCTCCAAGTCCACGACAGCTACTCCAGTCGTCGCCTCAACAAACTGGGCAACCTCCTCAATTTCAAGGACATTCCCCCCAACCGAGTGGTGCGGATTTACGACAATTTTGTGTTGTCACTGGGTGCTTTTGAAATCCGTGCAGCAGGAAATCCCCTTTCCAAAATGCATGAAGAAACGCTGAAATGGAAGCAGGAATCGGCCAGCTTCAACGTCCTCGACAAGAAACCGGACCTCAACATCCGGGAAACCGCCCTGCGCAAGGAGGTGATGAATGCCCTGCACCAGTGGCTTGCCGACCGTGAACTCTACCGCGATTTCAACGAATTCCTCCGCAACTCCTGACCCTCCACTCTTCCAGTCGTCACAACGCCACCACTGCGTCTTTTTGTCGGTTTCGATGTTTTGTGCTTTTTTTCGCTGCCGAAATCCGNTATAGGTATGCCTTATCGGGATCAGGAAAANCTGTGCTGGTACAAGTGACCTTGGCCCATCCACAAAACCTGATTCGTACAACTTCAACAGNAAAAGGACGCGATGTTCAGAATAGGCGTGGATGTGGGAGGCACCAACACGGATGCCGTGCTCATGGAAGACTCCAAGGTTCTGGAGTCCTGTAAGACTCCCACCACCGCAGACGTGATGTCCGGGGTTCGGAATGCCCTCAACACAGTGTTACAAAGCTCCGGGNTGGATCGTGGAACTGTGGACGCCGTGATGATTGGCACCACGCATTTTACGAACGCCGTCGTGCAGCGTCGCCACTTGGCACAAACAGCAGCGGTACGGCTTGGNCTGCCAGCGACCGCCTCGCTGGTGCCCATGGTGGACTGGCCGGAGGATTTGCGAGACTTGGTCGGCAATCACTACGCGCTGGCCCACGGAGGACACGAGTTTGACGGACGAAAAATCTCGGAAATCGATGTGGACGAACTCAAGCGCATNGCNGGAGACATCGCAGCAAAGGGCATCAAGGCCGTGGCGATCTCGGCAGTCTTCAGTCCGGTCAACACCGAAATGGAACAAGAGGCCAAAGCCATCCTCGAAAAGGAATTGCCGGAGGCNCATTTTTCCCTTTCCAGCGATATTGGGCGGGTCGGTCTCTTGGAGCGTGAAAACGCNACGATCATGAACGCCTGTTTGCGGGATTTGAGCGATTCCACCATCACCGCGTTTAAGGAAGCGCTTTCGGAAGCGGGCTTATCGGCAGCGTTTTACCTGACTCAAAATGACGGCACCTTGATGAGCGAAGCACTCGCCCGCAGGTTTCCGGTGCTGACCTTCGCCAGCGGTTCCACCAACTCCATGCGCGGGGCAGCCTTCCTGTCNGGACTCAAGGATGCNGTCGTCATTGACATCGGCGGCACAACCACGGATGTGGGGGCCTTGCAAAAAGGCTTTCCGCGCCAAGCCGGGGTGGCCGTTGAGATCGGCGGGGTGCGCACCAATTTCCGGATGCCGGATGTCTTCAGTATCGGTTTGGGTGGCGGTTCGCATGTGCTGGGAACCGCCAGCGATATTCAGGTCGGCCCGCAAAGCGTAGGCTACCGCCTCACGGAAGACGCCCTGATTTTTGGAGGCAGCACCCTGACCGCGTCGGACATCGCGATTGCCGCAGGCATGGCGGATTTTGGCGACGCCAGCAAAGTTTCCGGACTGCCCACGGAATTGATCGAGGCATCAGTTTCACGAATGCAGGAAATGCTTTCAGTCGTTGTCGAGCGTATGCGGCTTTCTCCGGAACCCATTCCNGTCATTGTCGTGGGCGGGGGCAGCATCTTGGTGAAGGATCAGATCGGTGACTTGCCGGTCAAGCGTCCAGAAAACCATGCCGTTGCTAATGCCGTGGGAGCGGCCATTGCCCAGATCAGCGGAGAAATTGATCGGGTCTATGCTCTGACCGAGCAAACCCGTGACAAGGTCTTGAACGAAGCTAAGGCCGAGGCGATTGAAAAAGCCGTCGAAGCCGGAGCGAAACGAGACACGGTGGAAATTGTTGATGTCGAAGATGTGCCGCTGGCCTACCTTCCGGGCAACGCCACCCGAGTTCGTGTCAAAGCCGTGGGGGATTTAGATGGCCTCTCGTAAACTGGACGAGCAACAGCTTGATGATTTAGCGGTCGGTGCTGCGATTCTGGGCACGGGCGGCGGAGGCAACCCCTACATCGGCAAACTGCGAGTCCGGGAACTGCTGCGCCAAGGCAAGGACATTGAGATCATTCCACTGGAAGCATTGGGAGATGATGATCTTGTGGTCAGTGTCGGTGGTATCGGTGCCCCGGTGGTGGGAATCGAGAAGCTCGAGCGGGGCGACGAGTGTTTTCAGGCACTGAAGGCGATTGAGCAAGAAACCGGCAAGACGATTTCTGCTCTGATTCCTGCCGAAATCGGTGGTTCCAACAGCATGGAACCCTTGATCACTGCCGCACAAGCCGGAATTCCGGTGGTGGATGGTGACGGCATGGGCCGAGCGTTTCCTGAAATTCAAATGATGACCTTTTTCATCTACGGTCATTCACCTCAGCCTGCGGCGATTGCCGACGAGAAGGGTAATGTTGTGGTCTTCCGGAAGGTGCAGGACATGTACTGGCTGGAGCGTTTTGCCCGCACCATTGCCGTGGACATGGGGGCTGCNGCCGGATTTGCCGATCCGCCGATGCGGGGAGATTTCATCAAACGCTATGCGATTCCGGAGACCCTNACGCANGCAACCAACTTGGGGCGCTGTGTCCGTTTGGCGAATGAGGAAAACCGCAATCCTCTGGACGCGATCCAAACCGAAGCGGGTGGGCAAGTGCAGTTTCGGGGAAAGATCACCGACGTGCGCCGCGAACTCAAGGGGGGCTTTGCGGTCGGAAGGGTCAAGCTGGAGAGTTTGGAAAATCCCAACGATTTGGCAGAAATCGACATTCAGAACGAAAACCTGATCCTGCGCTGCAACGGGACGGTGACGGTTTCCGTTCCGGATTTGATCATCGTGCTGNATGTGGATTCGGGTGAGCCGATCACGACCGAGGTGTTGCGCTACGGAATGCGCGTGGCCGTGATGGCCTTTCCCTGCCACCGCTTGCTGAGGACGGAGGCCGCGCTCAAGGTGGTTGGCCCCAAGGCTTTCGGTTATGCGGACGTAAACTACCAACCCCTTGCCAATTGAGAGGAGGACAGATGGAAACGATTACTGCGGAACAAATGCATGATGTTGCGGTGGGTGGAGCCGTGATGGGAACCGGTGGCGGCGGGGATCCCTATATCGGCAAGCTGATGGCCATGCAGTCCATCCGGAAAAACGCTCCCGTCGCACTGATCGACGTGGATGAACTCAATGATGATGACCTAGTGGCCTGCGCCGCCATGATGGGGGCTCCCACGGTGATGCTGGAGAAGTTGCCACGGGGGGATGAAATTGTGACGGCCTACACCAAGCTCGGAGAGTTCATGGGCCAGCCGATCACTGCGGTGATGTGCGCGGAATGCGGAGGCTTGAACTCAACCACCCCCTTTATCGTTGCGGCAGAAATGGGCCTCCCGTTGGTGGACGGCGACGGCATGGGTCGCGCCTATCCGGAACTGCAAATGGTGTCCTTCACCATGCACGGAATTTCGGCGACTCCGATGGTGATGAGCGATGACAAGGGAAACTCCGTGTTGCTGGACACCGTGGACAACAAGTGGACGGAACGGCTGGCACGCTCGGCCACTGTTGAGATGGGCGGCTCCGCGTTGATTGCCCTGTATTCAATGAATGGTGCGACCGCCAAGCAGTCGCTTATCCGCGGCACGATCAGTCTTTGCAAGAAAATCGGAGAAACCCTCCGGAAAGCGCGTCTAGACAATCGCAATCCCGTGGAAGCCCTTCGCACTTTGCTTGGAGCCTTTGAGTTGTTTGAAGCAAAAGTGACCGATGTGGAACGACGGACAGAAGGNGGATTTGCACGAGGAACCGCCACCCTCAAAGGGATTGATCGCTACTCCGCNCACACCTTCNAAATCGATTTTCAAAACGAGTTTCTGATTGCACGCAGGGACGCAGAAGCCATCGTCTCCACTCCGGACCTGATCACTCTGCTGGACATTGACACGGGCGAACCCGTCACCACTGAATCGCTGCGCTTTGGCCTCCGGGTGGTAGGCTTGGGCATTCCCAGCGACCCCAAGTGGCGTACCTCCGAGGGCTTGAAGTTGGTGGGACCGCAATATTTNGGCTACGACATCGAATTCACCCCCATCGAAGAACGACCGCTTTAGCACCTCTCTGTTTCCGAAAACAGGTGGCAGGCGACTTGGTGCCCGCCTTCGACCTCAACCAGCAGTGGCTCGACGCGGGCACACTGGTCAAGCTTGGCGGCAGGACACCGAGGCGCAAAGGCACAACCCCGCTCTGGCTTCGCAGCGGCGGTTTCTCCTTTGAGAAGNATNTGCTCGCGTTCGTCGCCGGGGTCCGGTTCCGGAATTGCAGAAATGAGTGCTTGGGTGTAGGGGTGCTTGGGGTTCTCGAACACGGCCTCGACATNGGCGACCTCAACGAGCTTCCCAAGGTAGAGCAGCGCCACCTGATCGCAGACATACCTAACGACCCCAAGATCGTGTGAAATGAACAAGTAGGTGAGTTGAAACTGATCCTGCAACGCTTGCAGCAGGTTCAACACCTGCGCCTGCACTGACACATCAAGCGCCGAAGTNGGTTCGTCCAGCACCAGCAGCTTCGGCTTGAGGGCCAAGGCCCGCGCAATCCCCACCCGTTGCTGTTGACCCCCGCTGAACTCGTGGGGATAGCGATGGTAGTGTTCCTCCTTGAGTCCCACGGTGTGCAACAGTTCGAGGACTCGGTGTCTGGCCTCATGGGTCCGCAAGCCCTCGTGGATCCAGAGCGGTTCGGAGACGATCTGCCCAATCGTCATGCGGCTGTTGAGCGAGGCGGCAGGAGACTGGTAGATCATTTGGACCTCGGCCCGCTTGCTCTGCATTTCCTTGCGCGACAGATGGGCGATGTTGTTTCCCTCAAACAGAATCTCCCCCTCGGTTGGTTCCAGCAGGCGCACCACGCATTTGCCAATNGTGGTTTTTCCGGAGCCGGATTCCCCAACCANCCCCAAGGTTTTGCCCGCCTCAAGGGAGAAGCTCACATCGTCAATGGCCTTGACCTGGCTGACCTCACGGCGCAGCAGTCCCTGCCGGGAAGCAAAGTGCATCTTCAGGTTGCGGACCTCAAGCAGTGGGGTCGTGGCGCTCATGTCGCTTCCGGATAAAGGTGGCAACTCGTGGAATGCTCTGGGCCAACGGTGATNGTGGGTGGAACTTGCTGCCGACAAATCTCGGTGGCGTGCGGACAACGCGGGTGGAACCGGCATCCGGAGGGCGGGTTGGCAAGATCGGGGAGCGAACCGGGAATGCCCGCAAGCTCGCCCCGGTTGGTGTGTTTGGTGGGCACCGCCTGCAGCAAGCCTTGAGTGTAGGGGTGCTTGGGATTGAGAAACAATTCCCGGACAGGTGCCTGCTCCACCACACGCCCCGCATACATCACCGCTGCCTTTTCACAGGTCTTGGCAACCACACCCAGATTGTGGGTGATCAGCAAGACAGAAAGTCCCAACCGCTTCACCAAATCAGCCATCAAACGCAGGATTTGTGCTTGGATGGTGACATCAAGTGCGGTGGTCGGTTCATCGGCAATCAAAAGGTCTGGACTCCCGGCAAGAGCCATGGCAATCAAGACGCGCTGCCGCATTCCACCAGAGAACTGATGCGGGTAGTCTTCCAGCCGTCGTTTGCCGTCCGGAATGCCGACCAACTGCATCAACTCGACCGCACGGGCATGAGCGTCTTGACGCAGTTGCCGCGCCGAGGGCAGAAAGTTTTTCCAGCGTCCAGAGACTTTATCTGCCGCATGGCACTGGTAAAGGACCGCATCCACAAGCTGCTCCCGGATCGTGAAGAGGGGGTTGAGGTTTGTGGTTGGGTCTTGGAAGATCATGCCCAAGTGCTTGGCACGGAACTTCCGCATTTCTGAACGGGGTTTCTGCAAAAGGTCTTCTCCCTCAAACAGCACCTGCCCCTGCGTGATCTTGCCCGGAGGCATGGAAATCAAACGCGGAATACTGAGGGCTGTCATGGATTTTCCGCAGCCCGTTTCTCCCACCAAGGCCAGAATGTCACCTCGCTGAAGCTGGAGGTTGACCCCGACCAGGATTTTCGATGTCCCGTCGAAGGTCTGGAATTCAAGATGCAGGTTGCGAATATCGAGCAGCATTCCCAAAATTTGCTTCAGCGTCTTGAGCGTGGGTCGAGGATGTCTCGGAGACCATCCCCCAAGAGATTCCAACTGAACACCACGATGAAGATGGCGATTCCCGGAAAGGTGGCAATCCACCATTTGCCGGGGAAATAGCCCCGCCCGTCATTGATCATCGCTCCCCATTCAGGCGTTGGCGGCTGTGCGCCGAGTCCGATGAAACCAAGTGCCGCTGCCGTGAGCACGGCAAAACCGAAATCCGTGCTCATCTTCACGATGATGGGCGAGAGTGCGTTTGGAAGGATGTGCCGGAATAAAATCCGGGCGTGGCTGGCGCCGATACCGTTGGCCGCTTCCACGAAGGCTTCCTGCTTGAGGCTCAACACCAAACTGCGGGTGAGACGTGCGAATCCGGGCCACCAGACCAGCGAGATGCCGATCATCACGTTGGTGATGCCCTTGCCTAGCGCTGCCGTGATCGCAATGGCCAGAATCAGCGCAGGCACGGTCAAGAAGATGTCGGTGACACGCATAATGATTTCATCCACCCAGCGACCAAAGTACCCCGCAACCGCTCCCAAGGTCACGCCAATCGTGGTCGCCAAGACAATGATGACGATGCCGACTTGCAGGGCGAGCCCGGTTCCCATCAGCACACGGCTGTAAACGTCACGTCCCACCTTGTCAGTTCCAAAATAGTGTTTGGCACTCGGAGGCTTGAGGCGTTCAAGAACGTGCGTGGTTCCCGTGGCGTCTTCCGGATAGGGCACAATGAACGGAGCCCCAATCGCGAGGATCACCACCACCGCAAGAATCCCCAAACCAAGCATCGAGAGTCCGTTGCGGCGAAAACGGTAAACGCTCCGACGAAAATGTTCCCAACGCGCCGAACGTGCTTGCTCCTCGTAATCCGGAGTCAGTGAGCTTGTTTCAGTCATAGCGAATGCGAGGGTCCAACAGCCCGTAGGCCAGATCCGTGAAAATGTTGACGAGGCTGAAGACCATCCCATAAATGATGGTGATGCCCATGATCGGCTGGAAGTCCAACCGCAGCGAAGATTCCACCGCATAGAGTCCGAGTCCCGGCCAATCAAAGATAGTTTCGACCAACACCGCTCCGGCCATCAGCCAACCGAATTCTAAGGTGATCACCGTCAGTGTGGCGATGAAGGCGTTGCGTAGCACATACTTGAAGATGATCAGGTGTTCCGGAAGTCCAAGCGCCCGCTCCATCCGCACATAATCCTTGTCCAGCGCTTCCAGCATGTTGGCGCGGGTGATCCGGGTGATGCTGGCCAGTGCCCCAAACGACAGCACCAAGGCCGGAATGAAGAGGTGTCCCACCGCGACCTGAAATGCCTGAAAATCCCAAACCAACAAACTGTCGAGGGTGTAGAGTCCCGTGATGGTTTCCGGAGGGGGAGTCAGAATGTCGAAACGCTTGCCGATCGGAAACCAGCGCAGCAGCAACCCGAAAACGAGTTGGAAGATCATGGCCAACCAGAACTGGGGGAAGCTGACGAAAAAGAGAACCCCAATCCGCGACAGATGATCCGGCAACCGGTCTCGGTACAACGCCGCGAACACGCCCAAGACGGTTCCCAACACCGAGGCGAACAAGATCGCAGCAAGCGTCAGTTCCAAGGTTGCCGGGAAGTAGGTTTTCAGATCATTGGCAACCGACCGACGCGAATAGAGAGACTCCCCCCAATCGCCTTGGAATAACCCGGCAACGTAGTTGAAGTATTGGAGGGGCAGGGGTTGGTCGAGGCCGAATGCCTGCCGAAGCTTTTCCTTGATCTCCGGAGTTGCTTGCGGGCCAGCAGCAAGCCCCACCGGATCACCGGGAACCACTCGTGCGATACTGAAGGTGAGCAGGGAAAGCCCAACCAGCAGTGGCACCAGCAGCAGCAACCGTTTGACAAAATAACCCAGTTGGAGGTGCATGTTGAAGGCTTAAAAGCCGAACAGAGGTTGTCGGCTGGTAGTTTGGTAAAGGCGTGTGGGGCGCAGAACACGCCCCACCAGAGACGGTCAGGGTGTTAGTTGCAGTTCTCCATCCAGAGGTCTTGGAAGAGAACTGTGATCGGATACATCGGGGAATAGAGATAGCCTTTCACACACTGGCTGAAGCCCATCAGGCTGTCCTCGGTGTACATCCAAACCGAAGGCTGATCAGCGGCAAGTTGCCTCTGCACATCCGCATAAAGTGCCAACCGCTGGTCGATGTCCCCAATGACACGGGCCTGGTCCAGCTTGGCATCTACCTCGGCGTGTTTGTAGAAACTGCACGAGTTGAAGCTTCCCCACTGGCCAGAGTGGTATTGGTTGTAGAGGTGGGCATCAGGATCGAGGTATGGCGGGAGGGTGTAGATGTTGATGAGATCCGGTCCGGTTTCAGGAGACCCACAACTCGCGACCATGTCCGGCCATAGCATGGGCTTCATGTTGAGCGTGATGTTCAACTTTGCCAAACCTTCAAGCAGCATCAATCCGGGGATTTCTTCACGCGGGAATTGCGTGACGTAAACGTAGTCCAAGGTGATGCCACCGTTGGGCCACGGAGTTTTGGCGAGGTATTGCTTGGCTTTGTCGAGGTCGTAGGTAGGAACCGCGACCTTCGTGTAGCCCAAGAAGTTGGAGGGGGTGGCACCCGGCAACACCGTCACCTTGACATCCAGCACCTGCGGAAGTGCATCGTAGTTCATTGCGTGGGCAATGGCTTTGCGCAGGTTCAGATTGCTGGTGTACTTCCCCTGATTGTTCATCTTCAGGGTGTTGGTGAAAAAGCCCACATCCTCCGTGATCCGGAAACCCGGAGTCTTGGCGATTTCAGCCTTGTCGCTGCCAGCCGGTGTGTCGGCGATGTGGGTTTCCCCGGCAAGCAGGGAGTTCTTCTGAGTCGCCGCATCGCGCTGGATGATCCACATGAAGCCCTCCAAGTGGCCTTTGCCTGTCCAGCCGGCCCAGTAGTTGTTAGTTGCCTTGAACTCATAGACGTTGCCGATCTCCCAACGTCCCTGAGTGAACGGCCCGGAACCCGCCTCATGCAGTCTCAGATAGCTCTGCCCAAAGTCGTCCCCGCGATTTGCCTCAACAATTGCTGGATTGACCACAAACAACTGCGGAAGGGTGCCAATGAACGGGGCAAAAGGCTTGGTCAAGGTAAACTGCACCTTGTGAGAGCCAAGCGCCTTGGCGGTGTTCTTGTCCGAAATTCCAGACCAACGCCATGCAGGTGGTCCGGAGATTTCCAGAATGCGATTGTAGCTGTAAACCACAGCCTCCGCAGTCACCGGGCTGCCATCATGGAAGACGGCGTTCTTTTTCAGATTGAACGTCCAGACCTTGGCATCGTCACTTGCCGACCAACTTGCCACCAAGTGCGGTTGGATCTTCTCGCCCCGGTAAATGAACAAGGCGTCATACAGGCTGCGGAGCGCGGCATTGATCGAGTAATTCTCTCCCGTGGCGGGATCAATGTTGTCAATGTCCTGGTTCCCGCCATAGAGGAGGATGTCCTTGGCCTGTGCTGTGCCCAAGACCAGTGCCGATCCCAGCAGGATCGCAGCAAACGACATTCCGATTTTTCTAGAGAGGCTCATGGTTTTCTCCTTGAAAGAGTTAGTAAAATGGGTGAACCAAGGTCAACCCTATCGTATGGGTTTAGCGTCTAGCGTGAGAGCACCAACGGCCCGTTGGCTTTTGAACAGACACTTGCACACGCGCAATTCTATCGCCCTTAACTTGTAGAGTCAAGAGCCACCGTTCTTTTTTTTGTTAACCGTCCGGAGGCTACGGCTCCACGGCAGCAAGACTCCGCCGTACTTTCCAACTGCGGAATTCCGCGACCAGATGGGAGAGCAGGGCGAGGGTGATCAGTGCGGCGATGGTGGCGGCAGCGGGTCGGGTCACAAAGTCCAGTGGGGTTTCCACGCGGGCAAGGCTGGCTCGGAATTTCTCCTCCATGATCTCACCGAGGATGATGCCGAGGATGATCGGCACCAGCGGCCAGTCGACGCGCCGCAGCACATAACCAAACAGTCCGAACGCAGTGGCGATCCAGCAATCGGTGACCTGGTTGCGGATCGAGTAAACTCCGACCAGCGAAAGTGCCAGCACGGAAACCCCCAAAAAACGCTCCGGAACATGGATCACCCGGATCAACAAGGGGGTCGAAACCAGCAGAAAGGCGAGGATGAGCAGGTTGGTGATGAAGAGGCAGAGGTAGAGGCTGACGACCAAATCTTGCTGAGTTTGGAAAAGCTTGGGTCCGGGAACAAGGTTGTGAACCCGGAACACCGAGAGCATCATCGCGGTCAGCGCCTCTCCCGGAATGCCGAGCGCGAGCAGCGGAATCATCGCGGCGGCAGGCACGGCGTTGTTCGCGGCTTCCGAGGCGATCAAGCCCTCCGGAGAGCCTTTTCCGAATTGTTCCGGAGTTTTCGAGAGTTTTTGCGCAAGGTTGTACGAGAAGAACTGCGCGAGGAATTCTCCGACTCCGGGGATGATTCCCATGATGATTCCAAACACTGAGGAGGACACGGCCACGCGCTTCATGCGGAAGACCTCCAGCAAACCCTCAAAGGGGCTGCCCGTGAGCTTGGGCATCTTGTGCTTGGCGGGGCTTCCAATCAACAAAATGAAAGCTTGCGAGATGGCGAAGAGTCCGAGAACCACCGGAATCAAATGGAAGCCCCCGCGCAACCATGAGATTCCGAAGGTGAAGCGCGTTGAAAGCCGCACGGGTTCCATGCCGACCGTGGCGAAGAATACTCCTAACCCCACCAAAAAGGCAGCAGCAAGCGTATGGTCGCGGTGGGCCACAATCACCAGCACAAGGCCGAGCAGTGCGGCGAGAAAGATTTCTCGACTGCCAAAGTATGGTGCGATAGCCGCAAGGTTGGGAGCCAAGGTGATCAGTGCGAGGATGCTGATCATGCCCCCCACAAAACTTGCGCTGTACGCCAGCGAAAGCGCCCGCCTTGGCTGCCCCTGCTTGGTCATGCTGTAACCATCGTAGGTCGTCAGCGCGTTGACCGGAGTTCCGGGGGTGTTGATGAGGATCGCCGGAATCGCCCCGCCGTACATCGAAGCACCGTAGATGCCAAGCAGCAGCGTCAACCCCACCAGCGGATCGAGCTTGTAGGTCGCGGGCAGCAGAATCGCAATCGCCACTGCCGGGCCGACTCCCGGAATTGCCCCGATGATGACGCCACCCACGGCACCAATCACCAGCGCCAGCGCGACATCCATGCGGGCGATGTTCAGCAAACCCTCCAACAAAAGTTCCAACACAGGAGGCCGCTAGAAATAAGTGATCATGAAATTGCGGAACCCCGGGGGCAGCAACTCGTAAAGCTGACCACTCGGCAACCGCACCTGAAGTGCCGTCCGGAACGACAGCACCACCGTCAAGCCGACGACCACGGCCCAGCCAAACCAGCGTTTTTCCCGGAAACCTGCGCGGTAGGTCAGCACGAGCATGAAGCCCAGTGTTGCCAACAGATAACCTGCGAGACCAACAACATAAACATATGCGAGGAACCAAAGGCTGTATTCGAGCGGTAGCCACCACTCCAGCAACAGGGAGCGTTCAGGGAGTGCGGATTGCACTTGATTGCTGCGCAGTTTGCGGAACCCAACAACGCACATCGCCAGTGCGGACACGACCATCAACACCAATGCGAGGATCGGCCAAAGACGCGGTTGCATCGTCAAATCCACGCGCTTGATCCACTTTGTCTGCGCATCAATCTGCGTGAGCAAGGAGACCGACGCCACCAGTGCGAACACCCGCAGGCCGAGTTCGAGTCGGGAAGACACGGGTTATAGGGAAACCGATTTCAGTCCAACCTCCAAGGCATCACAAATCTGATCCGCCTCGGATGCGCTCAGAATTAGCGGCGGGGAGAGGATGATGATGTTCCCGGAAATCCGCACGAAGACTCCTGCCTCAAAGGTGGCGTTGCCGATGGCTCCGGCGATTTGTGGGGAAAGCGGAGTTTTGGCGTCCCGGTCCGAGACGAGTTCGATCCCGACCATCAAGCCACGACCCCGGACTTCTCCGATGATTTCCACCTCGTCTTGCAAGGCTTGCAGGCGGTTCATGATCTGTTCGCCCCGTGCCAGTGAATTTCCGGGCAGGTCGAGCTTGAAGGTTTCGTCCAACGCAGTGAGCGCAGCGGCGCAACCAACAGGGTGTCCGGAGTAGGTGTAGCCGTGGTAAATCGCCGCCAGTTGTTCTTGATCCTGCATGAAGGCGGTTTCGAGCTTTTCGTTGAGCATCACCGCACCCAGCGGGAAGTAACCGGAAGTGATCGCCTTGGCGAGGCAGATGATGTCTGGAGCCACGCCCCAGACGCGGCTGCCGAACCAGTCGCCTGCCCGCCCGAAGCCCGTGATGACCTCGTCGGCAATCAGCAGGATGTCGTATTTGTCGCAGAGGGCACGCAGCCCCGGCCAGAGGTTGGGCGGCGGCGGATACACTCCTCCGGCTCCCAAAACCGGCTCGGCGATGAAGGCGGCAATCGTGTCTGCATTCTGGAACTTGATCTCGTCCTCGATCAGGGCGAGGCACTGCTCGGCCAGTGCTTCCGGATCAGTTGCGCCCAGTGGGTTTCGGTAAAGCGCGGGAAAGAGTACATGGATGCAACCCGGCAGCATCGGCTCGTATCCGCGCCGGAAGCGGTCGCTTCCGTTGATGGACGCCCCGCCAAAATGGGTGCCGTGGTAGCCCTTCTTGAAGGACATGAACTTGTAGCGGTCCCCCTGCCCCTGCACCTTCCAGTATTGCCGTGCCAAGCGCAGGGCGGTTTCGATGCTGTCCGAACCTCCGGAGGTGAAGAAAGCCCGCCGCATTTTTTCAGGCGCAAGCAGTTGCGTGAGCCGTTCCGAAAGCTCGATCACGCCCGGAGTGGTCGTGCCCCGGAATGACGAGTAGTAGGGCAGTTCTGCTAATTGCTCGGCAATCGCCTGCTTGATCGGCTCGCAGGAATAGCCGAGGTTGACATTCCACAAACCTCCCACTGCGTCCACCACACGGTTGCCCTGCTCGTCCTCGATGAACACGCCCTCACCCTTGCAGATGATACGGGGAGGGTTGGACTGGATTTCTGCCGGATGCCCCATTGGGTGAAACACGTGGCGGGCGTTATGATCGGTGAAGAATTGCGTGTCGGGCATGTGGAGTTGCTGGTGATGGGGTTGTCAAAATGTGTTCTTCAATGCGAAACGGAACCAGCGTAGCGTACTCGCTTGAACCCTCAAGTCTGATGATGGCTCGGACTTACAGCAAATCCACGGGATCCACGTCCACGATCACCTGTTCGTTACGGCGCAAGGAAAGTTCCGGTTCCAGCAAACGCTTCAGGACTTGGCGCAAGAGGCTTACTTGTACGGCTCGCAGCAAAAGCTGGACGCGGTAGCGGGACCGCAGTTTGCGGAACGGGGCTTCCGTTGGGCCGCTCCAGCGCACGCTGGGGTTGCATGCGGAAAGTCGGGAGGCCAATTGTTCGGCCAAGTGCGTGGCCCGTCGTTCGTCCGGACTCGCACAAACCACGAGTGCAAGGTGTTGGAAGGGGGGGAGTCTTAGTTCGTCACGGCGTGCGAGTTCGAGTTTGCGGAAACCACTGGGGTCGTGAGCTTGGGCGCAGAGGACACTGTGATGCCGAGGATTGTAAGACTGGATGATCACCTCACCCGGTTTGGTCCCTCGTCCGGCGCGTCCGGAAACCTGTGTGAGCAGTTGGAAGGTGCGCTCGCTCGCCCGGAAATCCGGGAGGTTGAGTCCAAGGTCCGCAAGCAACACCCCAACGAGCGTGACTTCCGGAAAGTCGTGTCCCTTGGTGACCAACTGGGTGCCAATCACGAGGTCCACCTCGTGTTGCCGGATGCGCTCGTACATCCGGGAAAGCGCGTGCTTGCCGTGCAGGGTGTCGCGGTCCATGCGCAAAATGCGGGCATCCGGCAAGCGTAGGTTCAACTCGGATTCGACCTGTTCGGTGCCCACGCCGATGATTTTTGGAGGGCGTTCTGTGCGGCATCCGGGACAGCGAGAGGGTAGCGGCTGAGCGAACTCGCACTGGTGGCAGCGCAACCGTCCGATTCCTTGGTGCAACACCAGCGAGAGGCTGCAATGCGGGCAGGTGTGGGTGTGTTGGCAATCCGGACACAGCACGAGCGGCGCGTAACCCCGGCGGTTGAGAAAGAGGATGGTTTGCTCACGGCGTTGCAAGCGTTCCTGCATCGCCGCCAAAAGGGGTTCCGAGAGAAATGGACTGCCCGGAAGCCGAGGAGTGTTGCGCAAATCCAGCACTCGAATCTCAGGGAGTTCGGCTTGTTCAACACGCTCCGGAAGCGTGAGCGGCGTGTATTTTCCGGAAGCCACGTTGTGAACCGATTCCAGCGAGGGGGTTGCGGAACCCAGCACCACCGTCGCCCCGCAGCGATACCCGCGCATGATTGCGACATCACGCCCGTGATAGCGCGGCGACTCCCCTTGCTTGTAGGAGGAATCATGTTCCTCATCAAGGATGATCAGCCCCAAATTCTCCAGCGGCGCGAACACCGCGCTCCGTGCCCCGATGACGATGAACGCCAACCCCTGCCGTACCCGCGACCACTCGTCCAGCCGTTCTCCGTCGTCCATGCCGCTGTGCAGCACCGCGATCTCATCGCCAAAGCGTGTGCGGAAACGGTTGACCAACTGCGGTGTGAGCGCGATTTCCGGGACCAGTACGAGACACGACTTGCCCAGCTTGCGAGCCGTGCGGACGGCGTGAAGATAAACCTCGGTCTTGCCGCTGCCCGTGACCCCTTCGAGCAGAAAAGTCTGGTAGGTTCTGGATTTGAGGTTGCGGTCAATCTCGGCAAATGCCTCGGCCTGTGCGAGATTGAGGGTGAGATAAGCTTCGCGCTCCGGAAGAGCTTGTGGCAGAAACCGCCGGAAGATTCTGCGTTCAAAAACCTCAATTTTGCCCTCCTCCGCGAGTTTCCGGAGTGCCGCACCCGCGTTCGAGACCTCGGTTTGCAACGCTTTCCACGACCACTCTGGAGTTTGCTCCAGTAGTTTCAGCACCTCGATGCGTTTGGTCTTCCGTTTGGTTGGAGGTGACTCTGGTGCAGCGTTCGGTCGCAGACGCACCCAACGTTCCATGCGGGGCTTGAGCTTGATTCCGGTCGGCTGATGCGCCTTGCGCACGGCTCCGTCCCGTAGCCACTGCTCGAGCCGCGTTTCGTCCCAAACCGTGGGTTGTGCCTGCTGCCAGTCTTTTTGCGTCCACGATTCGCGGGGCACCAATTTCTGAAGGGGTGTGCTCAAATCCTCATATCCGGGCAGGGTTTTTTGCAACGGCCAGAAGCGCGTTTCCATCCGCATTCCCAGCCCCCCCGGCATTGCGGCATGCAACACCTCCCCCCAACTGCCGAGGTAGTATTCCGCCACCCAGCGACTGAGTTCGAGCAGTTCCAAAGCCAAGGCGGGTTGCTCGTCCAGCGCCTCGGAGACGGACTTGAGACGCGGATGCTCCGAGGTCGGCTTGCTCCGGACCACCATGCCCCCGCGCTTGCTGTTTCCAAAGGGAACCAGCACCCGAATTCCGGGTTGGGGAGCTTGCGGAAAATCGTCCGGCCAACGGTAATCGAAGGTCTTGCGCAGGGGTAGGTTGAGTGCGACCTCCACCACCGGAGACCCGTGGGAGGGTTGGGAGCATGATTTTTGCATATTTTTCTTCAATGCTTGGACAAGCTACCACTGGTGACACCGATGCCCAAACAGTATTTTCTGATTCTTTGCTTAGGGTTGAGTTTGCTTGGAATTTCGAGCGGATTCGCTTGGATTCAAGAAGAGGCCGATTTGTTCCGCGTTTCCGTAGCGCCTCACGACTTTCCGGAAACGGTAGCCGCCACCCTTACGGATGGACTTTCGCTCCTGAAAGTCCTTGTACAAGATCACAACGCCCAACCTGTGGGCGGCGCGATCCTCACCTCCGGCAACAGCACTTGGGTCACCGATTTCTCCGGGCACTCCCTGCTTGCGCTTTCTGAAGCTCACAACGCCGTGCGGATTTCCGCGCAGGGGCACCTCATCCAGACCTTCTCGCTCCCGGACCCCACGGAATCCGGAGCCTCCTTCACCCTCACGCTGCGTCGCAACCCGATGCTGTAGCAAACGGCGGTTCCNTCAAGGTTGCTCACTCCTTCCGGATGAAAATGAAATTGCCACCTTCGTCTCNGGCTTGCTGAATAATGATCTTTCTCACATTCCGTAAACGGTGATTGTTTTTCCTGNAAATTCTGAGACTTGACAAAATAGTTTTTTTCTTCAATCAAAAAAAGAAAATCCTCAAAATCNAAGCGTTCCAGAGGGTTCAAATGGTAATGATCTTCAGGACGAATCGNCCCNGCTCGATTAAAAAATTTCATGCTGNATTCTCTGTTTTTATGTTGAAATTGTCCTCCAATTTCACAAAGAAACGCAACTGGTAGTTGGCACATCAGCTAAATGATAGCTACCCANGTTCTTGTCATTCCCGCGCAAGCAGGAATCCAGCAGCACTTGTCCAGCAAATGGATTCCGGGTCTGCGCNATGCTTCGCNCGGAATGACAACATCAGGATGTCATGTACAACTGAGCCACTACCCTTTGATTATCGGTGGTTCATCAAAAGCAGAAGTAGACTTCTCATCCGTTCGCAGTTGANTGTGGTTGCGCCAGCAGCAAAATCAGCGGTTCCGAACCGGGGTTGCTCACCTCGTAAGTTCCTCGCGCCACCGGCATCATCAACGACTCCTCGGCAGACAACTCCGTCGCACCTTCCGTCCANCCAAATGACACCGTGCCGTTCACGGCAATCCAGAGGTGATATTCGGCTCCGGTCTCCCAAGCACAGGACTGCCCTGCTGCAAGCGTGACACGGAACGCACGGAAATCCGGAAAATCCACAAACTGCTCCACCCGCACCCCGGCCTCCACCCGCACCAGTTGGAGGGCAGGTGGTTGATAGGGCACAAGGTCCATCACCTCTAGGGCGCGGTCGGTGTCCCAATGCGCTTGGGTCAGCACCTTCTGCCCGAAAAACGCGATGCGCCGCTCGTAGTGCGGGGTTTGGAATTCCACCACGCGGATGCCGTGTCGGAGCGAGTGCAGGTTGAAGGTGGGAAAGACCACGATGTCGCCGACGCGCACCCGGCAGTCGCCGATGAAACCCTCCACCTCCAGACGTAGATTGCGCTCCACCTGCGCCTGTGTTTCCGGGACCGTTTCCAGCAGTTGCTGAAGCTGCTCCGGTTGGAGCGGAGCGTTGGGGTCGAGCCCCCATTGTTGCTTGGTTTCGTCCANCTGCTTGTCAATTTCGCGCCGCACTTTTTCGTAGCGTCGGATCGTCTCCCGGAACTCTTGCCGAAATGCNGCTTTCCATTCGGNGCCATGCGTTTCTTGAAACTGCCGAAGCTTTTCCGGATGCNCCCCCGCTTTGACGATGCCCTCNCCGTCCGGCCACGCCACGCGGTCGATTTCGGTAACGACGTACACCTCCCACTTTTCCTCGTGCAGTTCAAGATAGAGGTCGCCCAGCACTTCCTGCGGCACGGGATTGAGCGTCTTGAGCAGCACCAATTGCTCCGGATGCGATCCATGCAATTCGCTGGGGAACAGTGAAAGCGCGTGGGGCAGTTCGGTGCTTCCGGTCGCAGCGCCGACCCTGACGACCCCACGTTTTTCCACACCCGTGTACCAGCCCTCAAATCCCCACGGCTTGGGGATGTCCAGCCGCTGGAATTTGAGCGGTTGATCCGGATGAATGACCGCCGCACCGACCTGCTGCGCGACATTGCACAGCGGATCCTCCGGAGTCTGCAAGAGCCAGTTTTTGATCTCCTCCAGTGAATGTGGTTCCTTCCAAACGCACCCACGAAGCGCGCGGCAGGAAGCTGCGGAAAACTGCCATTCCGTTAAACTCTGGCAAACCTGCCCATCTTCCAATTCACGCCAAGGCTCTGGATGCGTGTAGGCGCCAAGCTGAAAGACGGGTTGGTTGGGGAGTTCAATGAGTTCGCGAGCTTGGTGGTTTGTCTGCCTGCTAAATTCTGACTNCTGACTCCTGACTCCTGACTCCTTGAACAACAGATCGGANGCCTCCGGAGCCGGAAGCTTATGAGGCAACACNCCTTCATAGGCNATGAGAAATCCGCGATCCTCCAGCGGCACAATGATTTTTCCTGACATTTCAATTATTTGNGAATCTAAACGGACCAGTCCTCACGAATCTCTCCGTTGCGGAAAGCGTTTGCGACCGTTGCNGAAATGGGCTGGAGAAAACCGCNCACGGTCTGCATTTCAAACTCCGGGATTGGGTACGGACTNATGAAACGGAACCGCTCCGGAGTCCCAATCATTGNGGTTAATTCTAAGGCTGCCGCTTCNTTTGGGTCAAGAACGTGACTCGCATTGGGCCAGTGCTTCGCGAGTGCGGCTTNGAAAAAATCGGCGCGATACCCGTAGTGGGTGCAGCCTAAAATTCCGCAGACCGGTTTTTCTGGAGCAATCCGGGCAAGCGCCTCCCGGACAAAGTGCTCGACCCGNGCATGCGCGGCATNGCCGTGGGCATCCGCAGAAAGCGCCGANGCCAGTTCTGGACAGGCTTGCTCGTGAATGCGTCCCGCCCATTCNGGATGCTCGACGGTTAAGGCATTTTTGTAAACGCTTTCAGCAACCGTTGCAGGAGTGGCGAAAATCACCAGTTCCTCCTCGGTGTCTGCGAGGGTTTTCCGGGCAAGGCTCCGTGTTGACTCGACCACGCCTCGCANGTCCAGCGCACTGCTGAATTCATCCTTGAGTTCCGGGAGGAAGAGCGAGAGCGAATGGCAGGCGATCAAGATGCCCTCTGGCTGCAAAGCGCGGTTCACGCGCTGGAGCAAAGCTCGGAAGGTTTTGAGGCGTCCTGCGCGGGAGGTCATCGTGTTGTAACCACGATCTTCATGTGGAACCGCGTTGACGTAAACCAACTCNCCTCCGGAAATTGCTGCTGCCGACTTGGGCGCAACCTCAAGCATTTGCATACAACGGGCTGCGATGGAGAGTCCTCCCAACCCCGAATCGGTGATCACCCAAAAACTCATTTCAAGACTGAGATGACGAAAAGCTTGTGCGGGAGGTCCGGTTTGCGTAAGTTGAATCAACTTAGCGAGCAATCGCCAAAAGACAACCCATTTGCACACTCAACATGGACGCGATCACCAACCTCAAGGATTGGGCAAGGTTTCGGNAACTCAACCCGGAGGCCGAATCCACCCAACGCCTGCTGACGAACTCCCTCCAGCAAGCGGATGCCAAGCGCAATTTTCTCAACCGTATCGGCTTTGAACAGGAACCCTCTGGATTCCAGCGCNGGATGGAGCAACACGGAGGCAGCAATGAGTGACACCGCACTTGCCAAACTCAGCCTCAGCGCGGTTTCCGAGGCGATCNAGAAGGGCGAGGTTTCCAGCGAGGACGTCACGCGCAACTGCNTGGAGCGGCTGGAATCCGCACACCCACGACTGAATTGCGTGGCGGGAATGGCTGCCGAAGCCGCCTTGGACGATGCACGCAAAGCCGATCAGGTTCGGAGTTTGGGGCAGTCACTGGGACCGCTGCACGGGGTTCCGCTGGCGCACAAGGACATGTATTACCGCAAAGGGCGCGTCAGTGCCTGCGGTTCGAAAATCCGGGCCGATTTTGTCCCGGAGTTTACAGCAACTGTGCTGGGGAAACTCGATGCCGCCGGAGCACTCGACATTGCACGGCTCAACATGGTTGAGTTTGCCTATGGTCTCACGGGACACAACGAGATCACCGGAAATGTCCACAACCCCTGGAATCTGGATTACATCACAGGGGGGTCCTCCAGTGGCCCGGCTGTTTCGGTTTCTGCAGGCTTGGTTTATGGCACCCTCGGTTCGGATACGGGCGGTTCGATCCGCTTTCCTGCGTCCTGCTGTGGACTCGTTGGGATGAAGCCGACCTATGGGCGGGTGAGCCGCTACGGGGCCATGCCGCTTTCGCACACACTGGATCACGTTGGTCCTCTGACTCGCACGGTCCGTGACTGTGCGCTCCTCACTCAAACCATTGCAGGAGCCGATCCGAACGACCGCACCTGCTCCACTCGCACAGTGGGCGACTACCTCAGCGGGTTGGAAAATCNNCCCAANGGACTGAAAGTGGGGGTGCCTTCCAATTATTTTTACGATCNGATTCATCCTGANGTTCGGGTGCGCATGACCGAAAGCCTGAAAGTTTTCAAGGATTTGGGCATTGAGGTTCGGGAGTTGGCGATGCCGGAAACCATCTACGCCAGCAATGCGATGGTCAACCTGATTGCTGGGGTCGAGGGCGCCTCGCATCACGCCCTCTGGCTGCGGGAACGTTCACAGGACTACGGCANCCAAACCCTAGGGCGGCTCCGGGCCGGATTGCTCTACCTCGCCGTCGATTATATGGAGGCACTCAATCTCCGGGAGGTGGTTTTGCAGGATTTTCTGGAACGGGTGTTCACGCAGGTGGACGTGCTGCACGTTCCGATCGTGCCGATCCCGTTGCCCACCCTTGAGGAGTCGGATGTTGGAGCCAATCCGGGCTTCATTGACTACATCAGCCAGCTTGGGCACTGCACCCGTCCCTTTGATTACCTCGGACTGCCCGCCCTCGCCGTGCCCGCCGGAACCACAAGCAACGGGCTGCCTACAGGATTCCAATTGGTGGGACGCCCCTTTGCAGAAGCCTCCCTCTTTCAAACCGCTGCTGCCTTTGAAGCCGCCTCACCTTGGACACATCCTATTGAGGATTGAACATGGAACTGCCCCAACTGGACACTCTCAGTTCTCCGCATGAGCGCGATCAGTTTGAGCAGTACGCCCGTGAACTCAGTCGTGACCAAATCCACAAATCCCTCAATCAAACAACCAAGCTTCTCCAAATCTACGACCAGACGGGCGAAGCCCCGCCCGTCTTGCAGATGATGAAAACGGTGTTGCAGGCTGAATTGGACTCACGCCAACCCTCGTAAGGGGGCTCCTCTGCCCGGTGTCTCGTCAAATGGCATGATCGCGTCTGGAATTTACAGATTGTACTGATACTGAAGGAACGCCTTGGCAGACTTGATCTGCTTACCGGTCATCAGCAATTTTTCCGAAGCCGTGTGGAAGAGCTTGAGTTGAAACTCGTGATCCTCTCCTCCGGGTTTGAAGGTCCAAATGTTGGTGGCGGTGGTCTGTTTGAACGGGGCGCTTTGCAGGAGNGACACGGTGGTGTTCCAAGTTTCGGAGGTGTCCAAAATGAACACCAACCCAAACTGGCTCTTCTGCAAATCGCGCTCCTCACTTGCCGTCGTTTCCTTGTTCTCAAAGCCGATGATGTGCGTTTCACTCGGCACTTTGGCAAGGGAACGGTGCGAAAACACGGGCATCAGAAAAAAATTATCGAACTTGCGCTCAAGTGAAAGCGCGACCGCTGTGTGTGGAACCTGAACCGTGCTGAAGATGGAGGCGTTATCGCTGGTGCGCTTGTAGTAGGAGTAGAAGTTTTTCTTGGAAAACCAACCCGCGTCGGCCTTGAGGACGTAATTCCCAAGNGGAACGTCCATGTCCAAGGTCGCAAAGTTGATCGTGGTGTCCTTCTCCTTGTACGAACTGCTGAGCAGAGCAGAACTGGTCCACTCGATGTTGTTATCCTTGTCAAACCAGCGAAAGGCGCCGATCGTCATTTTTCCGTCGCCCACTCCGAATCCGTAAGTGGCTCCAAGGTGCGGGCGAAACACGGATTCAGTGGTGTTGTTGTCGGTTCCGGATTCGTCAAGTTCCCTGCGCTGAATGGTGTATTCAGTCCCATCGGTTTTCTGCCGGAAAGGTGCGGCAAACAGGGAGAAGTTGGANGCTCCCAGCCAATCGTACCGGACCCCGATCACGGGCAGTTTGCCCTCTTCTAAGCTGAGGTATTCCAGCGATTTNGGGTTGCCCATGTTGAGGATGTCGATGGGGCTGNCCACGTCCACCTTGCCGTGTTTGAACTGTAACGCGCCGATACGGTAGCGGCGGTTGCCTTCCTGACTGCTGAAGTAGGCCTCCCGCATCAGGAACTCATAATCCTCATTCCGTTTTTTTTTGATGCGGTCGTTTTGCAGGATCACCCGCGCCAGCAGGCGGAAATAGAAGAAATCGTAGGGCGAGGTTTCCAGTGTGGNACTGAACTGGTAGGCATTGACGAGGTAATCCTTGTGGCTCGAATCGTCGNTTGAGCTTTGCACCAAGCCACCGCGTTCTTCGCTGCTGGAGCCGCCAAAGGCGCGGTACTGNTGCTGCATGAAAAACGAGGTTTCCAACTCCTCGNCCTCCTCTTCATCGGAGTCTAAATCTTCATCCAAGCCCGCAGAATCTTCGTCCTCCGGATCNTCGTCGCCTCCCAGCAAATCTTCATCCTCATCACCGGAGCCTTCCGGATCCTCGGATTCGTCCCCCAGCAGTTCATCATCCTCAGTGTCGGATTCATCTCCNCCAAGCAACACTTCGTCTTCCGAAGCGTTCGTTGCGTCCGGATCAGACTGTGCCAAGAGTTGCAAGGGCTTGTCCTCCCAGGCCTGGCTGAACGGCTCCGTGCCATAAAGGGAGGAACCCAAGAGCAGGGTTCCCGCCCACACTCCGATGGCACTGAGGCTTCTGGAGAGGTGCATGGATCACTCGATGTTGAAGATCGTCTCAAAGTTGGCTTTTTTCAAGGCAGGATCGGTGGCTGGNTCGAGATAGATTTGGTACTGCTTCTTTTTGTTTTTCTTGATTTTGACAATGGTTTCAAAGGTGTACTTCTTCTCTTTCCCCGCAGTGGTCCGAACACGAGTGACNGCAGCAATCCACTCNTCTTTCACTTGAATGTAGTATTTGGGGAAGAAACGATACACCTTCCGGAGNACACCTTCCGCAAAATAATTCATCGTGATCGGAACTTCCTTGTCCTTGATGTAGTAGCTGATGATCTTCTCATACGGCGAATCACCGCTGATGCGCTTCGTCGTCAGTTTGATGACCTTCTTGTTGTTCTTCACGTCGTTGCAGACGGATTCATGCTCATCATCCGTGATCAAATCGAAATCNCCCAAGTCAATATTGGTGCCCCGGATGACCTGCGAGTTCTCCGACGACTTGAAACTGCGGCACTCGCTGTTCGTTAGCGCCCGGCANTTGGAGCAACGGTAATCGCGCTCCCCCAGCGTGATGAAGCACTGCGGTGCGTTTTTCCCCTTCACGAAGAAGCTCCGTTTCCGGTCTCCCATCCGCAGGCTTTGGATCAACTCCGTCTTTTTNTTACCCTGCTCCTTCGTCTTCAAATCAAAGCGGGTGCTGACATTTTCTCGCTTCAGCGGATTGGAATCCTGGCTCTTTTTGACGAATGCCTTGATCTTCTCATTGGTGTCCAACTCTAGNCAATCGACCGCCCACGCCGCTCCGCTGCAGGCGGTCAGGAGGGCAACCAGCACTGTGAAAATCAAGGGTTTCCGCATTTTCAATCCGTTCAATGTGTTGTTGGTTGATCTACACGAGGGCGACAAAGCGACGTCACTTTGACGAGCCTTCGTACAGGATNTGGGTTTCCTGCTCCAAACGATTGGACAGGAAGCACACGATGTTAAAATACAGCTGCGTCGCCAGCTTGGGCTTCGCNTTATAGAGGCGATCCAATCCGGCCATATCGACGAACAAGACTTTTGCAGGAGACAACGATTCCAAGGTTGAGGTGCGCTGGTTCTCCCCGCCAAGGATGGAAATGGCCCCCACAAGGTCTCCGGGAGTCGCNGTGCGCATCACGATGTTCTGGCCATCGACCTGCTTGTTGAGGTTGAAGTCTCCCTCCAAAACCACCAGCATACTATCCCCATAATCTCCTTCCGTCCAGAGCCGGACATGGGCAGGAATTTCCTTGAGATGGAAAAACTCGCACACTTCGTTGAGCTGGTGATGCGACATGTCTTGGAAGATGTCGGACAAGGCGGGTTTGACCTCCTCCAACTCTCCATTTTCAATCATCTGCTTGAGGCGGTCAAGCTGCTCCTGCTCCTGCTTGCTGACGGTGCCGTCCTTGTACACCATCTCAAAGAGTTCCTTGCGCTCATCCTGAGTGAGCTTGCCATCTGCAATGATTTGATCAACCACCTCCAAGAGCGGCGTGTCCTCGGTGTCGTCTTCCCAGAATTTCAGGAAGTGAACGAGGCTGCGGTGCTTCTTGGAGAGCAGTTGCTGTTCGGCACTCTTGAGGTCCAAATTCTTGGTCAGCGCTGCAAGGCGACGTGCCAGATTCTTGAACAGGAGTGAGGCGATCTTCGGATAGCGCTTCTGGAGCCGGGTCAGCACCTTCTCGTTGAGAACCAACAGTTTCGTGTCCTGATTCGCTTGGGCGCTGGCGGAGCGTTTCATGTGCCGGAACAGTCCCATCTCGCCAAACGACACGCCCGGAGGCAGTTGAGCCAGCACTTTGTTCTCTCCGTGGAACTGCTGGTCCAGATAGATGTCAATGCCGCCGCTCATGATGATGTAGAGATCGTTCCCCAACTCACCTTCGGAGAACAGCAACTCGCCCACCGCCAACTTTTTGGGATAGGCACTCAGGGTCATCAGTTTGGTTTGACGGACGTTCATGCCCCGGAACAGTCCAATGGACTCAATGAAGGTTTGGCTGTAATTGAGACTGACATAATCCCATGCCGTCATCAGCTTGGTCTTGACCATTACTGAGGGCAGGAAGTTCAAATCCGTGATCAAGCAAATGGTCAGCGTATACGCAGTCAGCACACCGAAGAGAACCTGCGAGCCCATGTCGGCACTGGCAAAGACGGCGAAGCCCAGCCCCAGAGCAACCGTGGTGCAGATCATGGGGCGTCCCAAATGCTGAAGCGAGGCGAGGGACGCCTGCTTCTCATCGTGCGTTTTCTTCAGATTTTCGTTGAAGTGCGACAAAAAGTGAATGGTGTCGTCCACCCCGATTCCCAGTGCGATGGAAGCAATGATGGAGATCGTCACCCCGATGGGAATGTCCAGCCAGCCAAGCGTGCCAAAGAACGCCGCGATGGCCACGACGTTCGGATAGAGGGCGATGAGGCCCATCCGGAAGGAGAGGAACATCGCCGACAACAACACAAAGATGATCCCCAACGCGGTGAGCAGACTCTGGATTTGCCCGGTAGCAATATTGTCTGCCGATTCACTGCTCAGCACCCCGCTTCCCGTGTACTGCACTGCAAGCTCCGGCAAGAGGCGCGTCACCTGCGGACCCAACGCCTCCCGGAGTTCCAGCAAGGCGCTGGTGCCATCTGTCTTCATGCGGATGTTCATCTGCAACAGGTCGCCGTCCGGACTCAGGAATCTCGGAAAGCCCTGCTTTTCGGACTCCTCAAAGAAGCTCACCACTTCCTCGTCCTTGAGGGCGTCCATGCCGTTGCGGTAGAGGTCGAGGTACTCCACCGCAGAATAGACCTTGTCCACCCGCAAACCCTCAATCTGGCTCAGCAGGTTCTCCTCCTCTGCCTGAAGAATCCACTGTTTCAGGTTCTGCAACCCATACATCGCTTGCGCGGTTTGCAGTTGCTCCGGAGCGTCCTTTCCGGAGAAAACCAGCCGCAGGGTGGTGGTGCCCGCCAGGCTGCTCTGGATGAACGCCAAGTCCATTTCAATGGAGGAATCCTCCGCAAAATTCTTGGCTTGGCTGTTGACCGTCACATTCATCATTCCCACAAAAGCAACCACCGTGACGGCCACCCAAAAGAAGATGAACTTGACAGAGTATTTGCCGACGAGGTTGCCGATTGTTGTGAGGAATTGATCAATGATCCCCGGCTTCGCGGTTACTTGCTTGGCCTTGGGAAGGGGCAGGTACGTCAGCAGGGCGGGAACAAAGCTGAGAGACAGGAGAATGATGGCCGCAATCCCGAAGCAGGCAAACAGGCCCACTTCCTTGACCGCAGGAATGGGGCTTGTGGAGAGGGCCGCAAAGCCCGCCAGCGTGGTCAGGGCGGTCACCACCATGGGAATGGCAATCTTCTCAATCGTGTTGCGAGAGATCAGGTCCGTGCCCATTCCGGGGTTCTCGTTCACTTCATGGTAGTACTGGTTCATGAAGTGAATGATGTAGGCACTCCCAACGCTAATCAGCAAGGGAGCCAGCACCATCGTCACCATGTTTAGCTGAAAGCCTGTCAGGCCAATGAACCCAAAAGTCCAGATNATNCCGGCCATCACCACCACCACGGGAATGAGGACGCCACGGATGCTCCGGAACGTCAGAGCGAGGGTGAGGACGATTAGCCCCAGGCTCCACGGCAGAATCCTCGCAATGTCGCTGACGATAGTTTTTGCCGAAAGGTACTCGGTTCTGGCTTGCCCGGAATAGCTGATCTGGGTCTTGGCCGGGGAGTATGCCTTGAGGATGCGCTGGAGGGCTTCCTGAGTTTCCGGAGACGAAGGCACCGCCTGAGTGCTGAACTTGACCAGCAGTGCAACCGTTGCATAACTCGGCGAGATCAAATCCCTGCGGATGAGTTCGTGATCCTTGATTTCTTCAAAAACGGAGGCCACCTGCTGGTCGGCTGCGCTGATGATTTGCGCCTCCGACTTGGCCAGCATGTCCGGAGTGCAACTGTTGGTTTCGCTGTAGCTCAGGACTGCTTCCGGCTCGGATTCCACTTCTCCGTAGGATTCGTCATCCTCTTCCTCCNCCGAGAATTCCTCGTCCAGTCCGGAGTCTAACTCGCCTTCCGAACCCTCACCTACAGCAACAGATTCCGCTTCANNGTCTTCGTTGAAATCCTCGTCCAGATCGGATTCCGCCCCTGCTTCTGAATCTTCCTCTTCGTCCTCGTTGAAATCCTCGTCCAGGTCTCCCGCCAAGCCATCTTCAGAAGAGTCGGTTGCCACGACTCCGGCAGGGGGATTCTTCAGGCATTCAAGCTGAAAGGCGTATTTCTCCAAGATGGGTTCGCAGACTGACGCCACACCCTCGACGTGAAAGAAGGATTTTCCNGCACAGTTTCCGTCGATGCGGGGGATGTTGGTGACTGCCGTGACTTCCTCCACAGCAGGTAATCCGACCTCCAGTTGCTTCCGTAACTCCTCGTGCGCGGTGAAAAAGCGGTAATCAAATCGGCTCCCGGCTTGAGGATGCAGGGCAACGACCATCACCTCCTCGCTGCCAAAGACCTCACGCATTTCCTTGAAATACTCGTAAGTTCCGGAACCCCGAGCCATGAAGGGTTCCACGGTGCTGTCCACAATCAACTCGCCCTCCGCCGTGAACAACCGCTCCTTGGCCGTCTGGAACGCAAAGGCGGTGAGCAGCACGGTGAGCAGAATGAGGCTCTTCCGAAAACCGATCAGTGCCTGAAAGAAACGAATGATGCTCTGCATGTGGAGATTATGACCGTCTGTGAGTTTGTGAANGGCTGGAGCAAAAACGAGAATGATTCATGCCGCAGGTCTGAAGGAGCCAATTCGCTGGTGTCTCAAAAACCACTCAAACAGAGCTTCGCATGCCGTGTGCCAAGGAACGACATACCATAGAAACATCTGTTCCGTCATGCAAGTCGCTTGTCTAAATCAGGAAAATTGCCGTAAACTGAACGATCGCTCCAGCNCAGGNAAAATCCCGCAAGCNCACGACACGAAAGCATGACAATGACTGCTCCTATTCAAGTCCGTTTGGCGACCCCCGTCGATGTCCCGGAAATTGTCGCCTTCAACCAGGCGATGGCGCTGGAAACCGAAGACAAGGTCCTGGCAGACGGAGTGGTCAGCGCCGGAGTCTGTCGTGTTTTTACAGAACCCGCCCTGGGCTTCTATCTGGTCGCCGAAGAAGCTGAAACGGTCATCGGCACCCTGATGGTGACGAAGGAGTGGAGCGACTGGCGCAACGGGGTGTTCTGGTGGATTCAAAGCGTCTATGTGACCCGGGAGTGTCGCAAGCGTGGGGTCTATCGGGCGATGTATGCCTTTGTCAAAACACTAGCGGACAAGACTCCGGAGGTCTGTGGGTTTCGGCTCTATGTGGAAAAACACAACCTCCGTGCCCAAAAAACCTACCAAACCCTCGGCATGGAGGAGACGCACTATCAGATGTACGAGGAGGAACTGAGCCGCAAGTAGCACCTCATGGAATTGCTAGAGTCTGTTATGGACTTTGAAGAGGTGAGAGACTATCGTGTGGGACAAGTAGTCCTGCACTCCACTCAATGACAG
>PANO01000026.1 GCA_002707655.1 Deltaproteobacteria bacterium | reverse complement strand
CGGCAACACAGAGCGAACTGGACCTGAAACAGTCGGAAACCTATCCGACGGTGGAGGATCAGGCGCAATCCCCGTACATCGCCTTTGCGTCCACTGAGTTTGTCGGGCGGCTTTCTCGCTACCACAAGACCTTGAGCGAAAGTTTTGTGCTGTCGGCACTAGAGGAGTACTCCGACCTCAAGGTGATTGAGGATCAGCGAGTCCGGGGCGTGCTGGAGTTTCAGGAATTCCAGAACTTCAACCGCAATTCTCAGAAGGACTTGCTCCGGCTGGGCAAACGCTTGCAGGCTGAGTATGTTGGACTGCTGCGTGTGACCCCCAGCCCGGTGCGGGCTTCCCCGGACGACTGGAGCACGTATGTCGGCCTGCAAGTTTACCGTGTCAACCCACCAAAGCTGATGCTCCGGGACGAGTTCACCTTCGTTTTTTCGGAATCTGCCCAACAACTCCGGCAACTGCGCACCAAAATCCAGAAGACCCTGCCAATGGAGGGGTTCATTCTGGAAACGTACAACGACCGCGCCTTTGCCGTGGTCAATCTGGGGCGTGACCGCAACATCACGTCCGGGCGCCGCTGCAAGGTCTATCGCCGCAAACGTCGGGAGCGTATTGAGACGAACGGCACCAAGATCACGGAGACGAATTACGAGGAAGTCGGACAACTGCAAATCGTCGAGGTGCTGGACTTCACCTCATGGGCAGTGGTGCCCCCGGAGTTCCGGAGGAAAATCCTCAGCGGCGACCTCGTGACTGTGCAGCCCGGAGCATGAGCAGCGGTTGCCCAAAAAGTGCTGTGCGTCAGCATGGCCTTTCCCAGCGGCGCAACCTCACTCCAGAACAACGCCAAGCCTTCACTCTTCGGATGTGGGAACATTTNNAATCGTGGNCACCGTTCCAGCAAATCCGCACTCTCCATTGTTCGCTCGCGCTTCCGGAAGAACCGGACACGACCACTTGGTTTGAGCGGGTTTGGGCCTTGGGCAAGCAGACCGTTGTGCCCTGTATGATGCCGGGAACCCGGGAACTCAAGCACACTCGGTTGACTTCCCTTGCGCACCTCCAGCGTGGAGCTTTTGGCCTTCCCGAACTGCTTCCAGAATTCCGGGAATGGGTGAAACCGGAGAGCCTCGATCTCGTGCTGGTTCCGGGTGTGGCGTTTGACTGGAAGGGGGAGCGGCTCGGTTTCGGCAAAGGCTACTACGACCGTTTTCTTACCAAAACCTCAGCCTTGCTAGTGGGAGTTGCCTTTTCTGCACAGGTGATTCCGGATGTGCCTACGGAATCCCACGATGTTTCCATGAATGCCTTGCTCACTGAAAACGGGATCACCATGATTGACCGAGTTGACGCATAAACCTGTGATGGCATGGCTTGTTCGAGACGCGCTCAAAACCGACGCGCAAGCAATCATCAACATCCTCAACCCGATCATCGAAACCGGACGCTACACCTCGCTGGACACGACGTTTTCTTTACAGGAGGAGGAGGCGTTCATTGAGGCGTTTCCAGCACGGGGAATCTTCCACGTCGCCACCCACCCCGAAAGTGGTGAGGTTGTCGNCTTTCAGGACCTTGAANCCTTTGCGGCCTACACCCATGCCTTTGACCANGTGGGNATTATGGGGACGTTTGTCCATCCGGATTGCCGCAGGCAGGNAGTGTCGTCCGCGCTGTTTGCCGCAAGCTTTGCAGCGGNGAGGGACAAAGGGTATGAGAAAATNTTCNCCTTTGTCCGAGGGGATAATGATGTGGCGCTNTCCACCTACCTCAGTCAAGGGTTTCAGGTGATCGGAACGNCCAAAAAACAGGCGAAGGTTCAGGGAAACTACATTGATGAGAACCTCATCGAGNAATTCTTGTAGCACGGATTTGGTCACTGATCGATTGAAAAAACCAGCGGCAGAACGACAATGAAAAAATGGCTGTTTGTCTTGTTGATTTTGAGNGGAGTTGGCNTGTGGCAGCATCAGAAGGTGCTGACCACATATGCGTCCTTTTTCACAGTCAACAATCCCAGCAAGGGNGCAGATGCAATCATTGTGCTGTCCGGAAGTGCAGCCACGCGCATTCCTCGTGGACTGGAACTCTACGGCTCTGGCTATGCCTCGAAGGTTTTTCTGACCGACGAGAAACGCAGCATGAATCCCAAGTTCCGTAANTTTTTCCCGACGAACGCTCAACTTGCTNAAGCGATCATCGCAGAATTGGGAATGGAAGTGGAAACGCCAGTGATCCCATCGCTCAAAGGTGGGGCGACTTCGACCTTCGATGAAGCCTACGATGCTCGGACAAGGGCTGAATCCGAGGGTTGGCAGCANTTGATTTTGGTGACCGATGCATTTCACACCCGCCGGGCGCTCCATGCGTTCGAGAGCGTTTTCAACGGCAGTGGCATCCGCTTGGAGATGGCGGCGGCACCGAACGCGATCTTCCGAGAAGACAACTGGTGGACTTCCGATCAGGGCATTTCCGCCTACGTCCTCGAATCCATCAAGTACCCCGTCTATCTCCTCACCTCGCGCAACGTCTCCTTCGTCCGCAACGACTGATCAGGGGATTGTCCGGATCTGCATCGAGTTGACATAACCCTCGCCNGTGAAGATATCTGCAAACACCAGCACTTGCTCTCCAGTTTGAAAACCCTCTTCGTCCTTGAGGCGCTGGAGGGCATTCGGGATGTTGACTTCTGGATCATTTGAAAAATCATCGAGCAAGAAAGGGGACACTCCCCGGTTGAAGACCATGCTCCGATAGACATCCTCGTGGTTNGTGAAAGCGTAGATGCCGATGTTGCGAGGTCGCCAGTTGGCAAGGTACATCGCGCCGCGTCCGTAGCGGGTGATGGAAACGATCCCCTTCATTTTAAGTTCCGCAGCGATAGTGGTTGCNGCTTGGGCGAGATGCTGGCGGTTGCTCGTTTTCTGCTGTTTCTCGGTGAAGCGCACCCCCGGAAATTCTTCGGTGCGGCGTGCCACACGCACCAGCNTTTCCACGCAGCGTAACGGATACTTGCCCATGGAAGTCTCTCCAGAGAGCATGACCGCGTCCGCCTGTTCATAAACCGCGTTGGCGATGTCCGAGACCTCAGCACGAGTAGGCACGGGATTNTCGATCATCGACTCTAGAAGTTGGGTNGCGACGATGAGGCGTTTGCCGCGGGTGGCACAGAGGTAGGCGATGCGACGCTGAATCTGTGGGACTTCCTCCATGTCCACCTCAATGCCGAGATCGCCGCGAGCGACCATGATGCCATCGGCCTCGGCGACGATTTCTTCCAAGTGATCCACGCCCTCTTGGTTTTCGATTTTGGCGATGAGCTTGATCCGTTTGCCGCGCTGGCCCAGCAGGTCACGCACCTCCCGAATCCCTGCCGCACTGCGGACAAAGGAAAGGGCGATGCCGTCCACATCCTGCTCCAGCCCGAAGAGGATGTCCTCGCGGTCNCGCTCGGTGATGGAGGGAAGCTTGACCGCGATTCCAGGCAGGTTGACATGGCGGCGGGCACCAAGGGTTCCAGGGTCCAGCACTTTGCATTGCAAGGCAGTGCCATCTTTTTCCAGCACCCGGAGTGTCACCAAACCACTGTCCACAACGATGCTGCCACCCACCTCGACTTGTTCCGCAAGGTGGGCGTACTTGATGAACAGCTCGCCCTCGCGCTCCTCTTCCGGGGGGGTGGTGACGCGAATCTGATCTCCTGCGACAAGCTCGAGCCCCAATTCTCCTGTGCGGATTTCCGGGCCTCGTGTATCGAGCAGTAGAGCGGTTGGAAAGCGCCGCTGTGTGTTTAGTTTCCGGATGTGTGCGATGATGCGACCGTGCGACTCGTGAGTGCCATGGGAGAAGTTGAGACGGGCGATGTTCATGCCGGCGTCCGCGAGTTGTGCGAGCATTTCCGGAGAGTCGCAGGCGGGTCCAATGGTGCAGATGATTTTGGTGCTAAGCATGGTCCGTAAAATTTCGTATAGAACGCACCACCTCAGTGATGCTATGGTGTTTGGATGACAAAGATTCTTCAGCTTACGGTTTCTTGTCGCAAACCACACGCCGATTCACGACATGACCGCACACAACTCTGATCCTTGGAAAAGTGACGAACGTTCCCCGTTCCTTGAATCCGAAGCAGCTCCGGACCCCATCCAGCAATTTCAGGCATGGTTCGCCCACGCCCGTCAGTCTGGGATCAAAGAACCGACGGCGATGACNTTGGCGACCGTGACCCCGGAGGGGAGACCTTCAGCGCGAGTGGTGTTGCTCAAGGATGTGGGAGTACACGGATTCACCTTCTTCACCAATTACCAGAGCCGTAAGGGACAGGAACTTGCGGAGAACGCCTTCGCGACCCTTGTGTTCTGGTGGGATGTGCCCCATCGCCAAGTGCGGGTGGAGGGCACCGTGGAGAAAGTCTCTGCGGAGGAATCGGACACCTATTTCCAGACCCGACCACGGGGCAGCCAACTCGGAGCGCGGGCTTCTGCGCAAAGTGAAGTCGCTCCGGATCGCAAAACACTGGAAGCCCAGATGCACGCAGAAATCGCTAGTTACGAAGGACAGGAGGTGCNNCGACCCCCGTATTGGGGCGGCTACTGCGTGACCCCGGACGCCATCGAATTCTGGCAGGGGCGTCCTGATCGTCTGCACGACCGACTGCGCTATGTCCGGGTTGCTGAAGGCTGGCGCATCGAGCGGCTGGCGCCGTGATTCAGCCGACGATGTAGGTTCCGGTGCCGACGGCGATGAGCGTGTCTTCGTCGTTGTGCAGTTCCATNCGCGTGACTGTGACTTTGTTGCCNGTGCGCAGCACATTCGAAGTCGCACGGAAATGCTTTCCCAATCCGGGACGCAGGTAGTCCACGCGCATNTCGATGGTGCCAATCTTCGCAAGTCGCTTGGCAGTTTCCTCAAACGGTTCACCCTGCGATTTTTTCAACAANCCCATCCACGCGCTCATTCCACCCGCGACATCTAGCACAGCCGCAATCACCCCCCCGTGCAGCATTCCACGAGTGAAGTTGCCCACGAGTTCCGGACGATGTTCAAAACGGATGGCGAAATGCTCAAAATCGAGGGTGTCCACTTGGATACCCAGCACTTTGTTGAACGGGATAAGCTGTTCGGCAATCTCGTGCATCTTCTCTAGGAGTTGTTCGCTGGGCATCAGAAGCTAAGGTCGGAGTTGAGAAGCAATCCGCTGATCAGCCCGATCAAACCGCCAAACACGCCTCCCCAGACCACGAGCCAACCGAGGTGTTCGTCAATCATGCGTTGCACGATCTCTTTGACCATTTGTGGAGTCAATTCATCGAGCCGCCGTTGCACGAGCGTTCCCACCTGATCGAGGATTCCAGAATCTCCTGTGATCCTCGCCTTCAAAGCCTTGCGGACTGATGCTTGGTTAGCGAGTTTGCCGATTTGGTTGTGGAGTGTTTCAAGGATCGGCTTCCGGAGGGATTCGAGCGCGCTCCGGCCTCCGATCATCGCGATCATCGGGCCAAAGTTGGATTCCTCAATCGTCGTGACAAGGGAGTCAAAGGACGGACCAAGATCCACCGCCTCCAACACGGGTGTGAGGTCGAAGCCTGTTTCGTCGTTGGCGAACAGCCGTTCGATGTGTTCTGGTGCAAAGAATTGCGTCATCACCATGTCGTGGATACCGAGCTTGAATTCTTCGAAATGCTCCGGGATCACCCCTGATCCGTATAGTCCGGGCACCTTCTCGAAGAGCATGTAGATGGCGAGCCAGTTGGTGAGGGCTCCGGAAAACGCAAACAGTCCGGTGAAGAACACAGGGTTATGCCACGGCTCCGCGAGTTGCCAGCCCGCCGCCGCAACAACGAGGGCGATCAGGTTGGTGCCGAGCCGCTTGTTAAAAAGGGAGTCCATTTACAACCAGCAGAGAATGAAANTCAAACATAACAGCATGGCAATTCNAGGAATACAGGACAAGACGAAGCCATCCAGCGGCTGGCCACGCTCGCTGGTGAACGGTGTCCTTTACACCAGCCAATGGCTGCGTTAGCCTGTTCCAGAAACAATGCAACAAAATCGAGAATTGAATTATGGATGGAGTGGTAGCAAGTGAACTGGTTGGAGCCGCGTGGCCTGCGGTGCAGCCCGGAAGCGATCCCGTGCTGTACGGNCANGTCTCNCTGGACCCNGTNGGNGCNTTCGAGGCCCGNAGCCTTCAGACCTTCCGGCTGGTGTACACGGTGGGCCGCTACGGGATTGATGACACCGGCAGCATCCGTGTGGTCTTCCGCTTCATGGGAGACTGGGGGGCGTTTCAAACCAACAATCCCAGCGGTTACAACTACGTCACAGCCGATGCGAGTACAGGAGCGCGGTTGTCCCTGAACTACGCCAACACTGGACATCAGCGTCCGTGGTTCAAATCCCTCACCGTTAGTCTGCACGGCGGCTATCTTAGCGAGGGGGACACAATCACCATCGTTTTTGGCGACACCTCACAGGGGTCTCCGGGCATGAAGATGCAGACCTTCTGCGAACCGGGATTCGAATTCAANGTGCTGGCGGANGTCTGTGCGGTCGGGCACTACTACCCCCTGCCCAAAACGCCCCACATTGCCATCGTGCCCGGAGAGGTGCATGAGTGGAAGGCGGTGTTGCCGTCCCTACGGCGGCTAGGCGAGGCGTTCCGATTGGGGATCAAGGCCGAGGACAAGTGGGGAAATCCGACCGACCAAGCCTCCGGACGGTTCACGTTGCGGAGTAGCCATCCGGTCAAGGGCTTGCCGGAAAAGCTCGACTATCCGCTTGGCGAAAAATCGGTGATTCTCGACAACCTTTCTGTGGAAGAGCCGGGAGTCGTGCGCATCCAGGTGCTGGACGAGTCCGGCGACTGTGTGGCGGAAGCCGGGCCACTGCTGATCCGGGATGGTGAATTTTCAGGTTACTGGGGCGATCTGCACGGACAGAGCGGGGAATCCATCGGCATCACCACTTCGCGGGACTACTTCAAGTTTGCCCGCAACCGCTCCTTTCTGGATGTCACCGGACACCAAGCCAACGACTTTCAGGTCAACAACGCCTTCTGGGAACACCTCAACGAACTCACCGCCGAGTACCACGAGGATGGGCGGTTCGTGGTGTTTCCGGGCTACGAGTGGTCGGGCAACACGGCGGTTGGCGGCGACCGTAACGTTTTTTTCCGGACTGAAGGCCGCCAGATTCGGCGTTCATCGCACGCCTTGTTGGAGGATCGCTCAGACCTTGACACTGATGCGTCCTCAGCAGCNCAGCTTTTTGAAGATTTGCAGGGAGNGGACTGTGTGGTGTACGCGCATGTTGGAGGACGCTATGCCGACATCATGCAGGCGCACGATTCCCGGCTGGAAACCGCAATGGAAATCCATTCNGCGTGGGGTACCTTTGAGTGGCTGCTGACCGACGGCTTTCCCCTCGGTCATCGTTCGGGAGTGGTGTGCAACAGCGACGGACACAAGGGTCGACCCGGAGCCAGNTATCCGGGGGCCTCAACCTTTGGAGCCTACGGCGGGTTGACCTGCTTCCTCACCAAAGACCTGACGCGGGACGGCATTTTCGAGTGTCTGCGGCGACGGCATCACTATGGCACCACCGGCTGCCGGATGCACATGGAAGTGGCAGTTCAGTTTGACGAAGACGCAACGGTTTTCGAGCGCGACCCCAACGCCTTTCCTGACACCAAGCGGTCAGCCTCCCGCGAGGTGATGATGGGCGACATCGTGCAAAGCTCCGCCAGCGAAGCCACGCTCAAGCTCAACGTCCTCGCCCATTCGCCCATCGAGCGCATTGAAATNCGCAACGGCACAGAGGTGCTGGAAACCTTCCGGCCCTACGCCGCCACCGATTTGGGAAATCGCATCCGCGTGATCTGGAGTGGGGCCGAGTATCGTGGACGCGGGCGTCAGAGCACTTGGACCGGACGGGCNGTTTTCAAAGGATGCCGCATCGAACGCTTGGCCAAGATCAACGCTTGGAACCATGAGCGGCGACTGGAACGGTGTAGCCGAGACACCGTGGAGTGGGACGCGATCACCACGGGGAATTTCGGCGGCTTCGATGTGTGGCTGGAGGAAGGTGCTAAGGTGGAACTGGACTTAACCACCAATCGCGGAGCCATCCGGAAACCGCTGGAAACCATTGGACTGGAAGACACCGTGCTGGAAGCAGGTGGGCTGGAGCGGCGGCTCCGTGTATTCCGGCTCCCAGAGGAAAACCCGCACCGCGAAGTGGAACATCAACTTCGAATTTCCCTCAAGCCGGAAGGAGACAACCCGCTCTGGATTTGCGTGACCACCGAGGACGGTTTTCAGGCGTGGAGCAGTCCGGTGTTTGTGTATCGGAAGCCTTTCGAAGCCTTATGAAAGCTCCACTTGAGGGTATCCGAGTCCTTGATCTGTCGCGGTTGGTTGCTGGAAATGTCTTGACCGCCCAGCTTGCCGATTTCGGTGCTGACGTGATAAAAATTGAGCGTCCAGGATGGGGTGACGACCTGCGGCACTGGCGGGATGAGGGCATTGAAACATGGTGGAAGGTTTACGGACGCAACAAGCGCAGCCTCTCGCTGAACCTCAAAGATGCGGAATCCTTGGCTCAACTGAAGGCGTTGATTGCCCTCAGTGATGTCCTNGTGGAGAACTTTGTTCCGGGAAAGCTGGAGGCGATGGGGCTGGGGGTTCCGGTACTGCACGGCCTCAACCCACGGTTGGTGATCGCCCGGGTCAGCGGCTGGGGGCAAACCGGGCCTTACGCGCACAAGCCTGGTTTCGGCACCTTGGTCGAGGCCATGTCCGGCTTTGCACACCTGAACGGGTTTGCTGACCGTGAACCGGTGCTGCCCCCACTGGCAATGGCCGACATGTATGCCGGGATTTACGGAGCTTTTGGAGTGCTGGCCGCTCTCCGCAACGTCGAACACGGCGATGGCAAGGGGCAGGTTGTGGACGTGGCACTGTTTGAAAGCCTCTACTCCACGCTGGCCTCTGAGGCTGTCAAGCTTGAGGCCACGGGTGCGTGCAGCATGCGGATGGGAAATCAGGCGGTCAACACCGCTCCGCGCAACGTGTACGCCTGTGCTGATGGACGCTATCTGGCACTGTCGGCCTCTGTGCAGTCCATGTTCGAACGCCTGGCACGAACCATTGGACGACCGGAGTTGATTGAGGACGAGCGCTTTGTGACCAACGAGGACCGTGTGATAAACTGTGACACACTCAATGCGATTCTGTCCGAGTATTTTGGGGCGAGGTCGCTGGACGAAAATCTGGAGTTGATGGACGCGGCAGGCGTGACGGTGGGGCCAGTGTTGTCCGCCGCAGACTTGGTCGGGCANCCCTATGCGGAAGGACGGGGATTGTTCACAAGAACCGAGGATGCCCAACTGGGCACCTGCCCCATTCCCAACCCAGTGCCGAGACTGTCCCGTACTCCGGGAGTGCGCCCTCGTCCAGCGCCACAGCAGGGTGAACACACTGAAGCCATTTTGCAACTGATCCGAACGAGCGATGAAACTTGATCCTGACTTGTGNCGGTCNCTCCTGTTTGTCCCGGCAGGCAACGAGCGCTTTTTAAGCAGTGCCCTGCGGGGAGGTGCGGATGTCATCCAACTCGANCTTGAGGATGCCATCGCCCCCGGCCAGAAACAGGCCGCCCGCCGGCACGCCCGTACAGAATTGGAGCAGGTTGCGGCGGCGGGCCGTGNTGTTTCGGTGCGGGTGAACGTAGAAATCGCGTTGCTCTCTGACGATTTGGACGCGGTGGTGCGCCCNGGGTTGTCCGCTCTAACTATTCCCAAGGTGGAGACTGTCGAGATGCTGGAGGCCATTGACCAGCAGGTCACCAAGCTGGAGGCCGAAGGCGGGATGTCCAGTGGCGAGGTCCAACTGATCGCGCAGATTGAATCGGCGAAAGGCGTTCTGAATGTGCGTGAGATCGCACATGCCACTCCCCGGTTGGTGGCCTTGGGCATTGGCATGGAGGATTTGATCGCCGATGTCGGGGGCACCGTCGGCCCGGATGCCCTCTACTTTCCGGCGATGCAGTCGTTGTACGCCGCCCGAGAGGCCAAGTTGACCCCAATCGGATACCTTGGCTCCATCACGGTGTACAAGGACACCGAGCGGTTCCGGGAGTGGATTGTGCGGGCCAAGAACTTGGGGTTTGCCGGAGGCTTCTGCATTCATCCCAATCAGGTGGAAATCCTCAATGAAGCCTTCCGGCCAACACCGGACGAGGTCGCNGCCGCCCAAGCGGTTGTGGACGCAGCGGAACAACACGCCCANGATGGCATCGGNGCTTTCTCCCACAACGGGAAAATGGTGGATGCTCCTATNGTTGAACGGGCACAGCGCGTACTGCGCCTGCACGAGACCCATTCCCGTTGAGGGCTTGTTNGCTCCAGACNCCTTTTTCACCTCACCCTTGACCCTGAAGAAGCTGAAGCCAAGTATTGAGAAAATCGAGGTTTTTGTGCTGACCGGGCCGAATGAGCAGCGTCCCCATTGGGTGAGCCACTTCATCGTCCCTACCGCCAACGAACTGTTGGTGCGACTTCGCACCAACGAGGGGGTGGAGGGCTTTGGGCTGGCCACTTGCTACACGGACATCAAGCCAGTCATCAAGGTGATTCAGTCTGGAATCACCGAAGTGATTGTGGGGCAAAACCCACTTGCACCCGAACACCTGTACCGCACGATCATGGACTTGATCTCAAAGCGACTGGCTCACGAAAAAAGCTCATGCCGGGTCAGCTACAAAATGCCCGGATTTTATCCAACAGGGGTTCCGCCACGTCTACGCCTTCAGACTCGATGCGCTGACGGTTACTTTTGCGGCGGTCTCCGGGAAGCCGCGCCCCGTCCTGATTCCGGATGGCGGCAGTCAACGCCGCGATGCACTCGGCAAAAGCGGCTCCGGCGAAGGCATTGGGGTCGAGCGCAAGGAAGCACTGTCCGGTTTTTGGAGGCCCCCCGGTGGTGCCGGAAAACGGGCTCGCGTCTTTGCCGAGTGTTGCACCGCTGAGGGCTGCGGCCAGTACTTCCACCAGCAGTCCGGCGCCGAAACCCTTGTAGCCACCGCTGGGGGCCATGCTGCCCTTGAGCGCAACTTCCGGATCGGCAGTGGGCTGCCCCTCGGAATCGAGTGCCCAGCCTTCCGGAATCGCGTGGCCCTCGCGGGCGCGCATCATGATCTCGCTTTTGGCCACCACGCTCGCGCTCTGGTCCAGCACAAAGGCTGCGCCTCCGGAAGAATCCGGAACGGCGAGAGCAAAAGGATTGGTACCGATCACGGGGGTTTTGCCGCCCACAGGCGCGATCGATGCGGGTGCATTGGTGAAGCCGAGGCCGACCAGTCCGGACTCCGCAAGGCGTTCGACGTGATAGCCCAGTACCCCGCAGTTGTAGGAGTTGCGAATCGTCATTCCGGCACAGCCGTTCGCTTGGGCCAAGGGTTGCAGTTGCAGAAACCCGGCATCGATCGCCGGGTGCGCGAATCCGGTTTTGGCGTCCACCTGCAACGCCGAGGCACGGGACTGCGTGACCTCCGGAACTGCCGTGCCGTCCACCTTGCCGCAGCGCACATGCTCGCAGTAGGTGGGAACGTACATCAGGCCGTGGCTGCGGATGCCGTCACGCTCGGCGGCCCGCACGGCCCGGGCCAGCGATTGCGCGGATTCCGGGCAGGTACCCGCGCCCACCAGAGCGTCGGTCGCCAGTTGTTCCACGTCTTCCAAACTCAAATGCTGGATGTTCATCGTTGTCTATTGCGAAGTGTCCATGAAATGGGGCTACATCTCCCAAATAATCGGACCGCCCTTTCGGTCTGGAGGACTGGTCATGAACTCGGCCATGCCCCCCAGGATCTCCTGCACTGTGCTTGTTGCCGCAACAGCGCCCTCCTCACTGTCGTAGCGTGCAATGATAATGGACTGACCGACACCTACTTCTATGGTGTGAACGGACTGAATCCCCGGAACGGCTTTTATTTTATCCCTTTGCGAATCAGCAAAAGCCAGAAACTCAGTTCGACGAGCGGGATCGAAATTAGCGGTTGTGATTCTGAAACTCATGACTGTCTCCTATTGAGGGGATTATGGAATTGATGAAAGATTCTACGGCATCAAAATAAAGGAAAATCACAACAGGTCAAGAGATTTCGTTGCCCCTGCTTCAGACTATGGCAAATCCGTACAGGTGGACTTTCCTGAAAACCGGGATTATTGAAAAGGTACTGTGAGCGTGACAGAACAAGGGTATTGCGAAGCCCGAACGTCTTCTAGGTGCAGGATTTTTGAATCCCATTTCAGTTGACGCCGGGAAACCGTCAGCCTCACGGACAGAGAGGCTGGAGCGCATCACAACCGTTGAGCATTATGCGAAAGACCTGCACCAAGGCCGCATTTTCNCGCTACATGGNCGTCAGCAAGTCCTGTGTGTCAAAATGGCTCAAGATGGGGATCATCGCCGCACTGCCGGATGGCCGCTTGGACCTCCACGCATGCGATCGAAGGGTTGCAGAGTACTGGAACCGACCCCGGCAGTTTCGTGATGACATGGAGCACGACCTGCTGCGCTGGCGCACAGAAAAAATCCGCCAGCAAGCCGAGATGCTGGTTTTGCGACGCATGCAGTTGGAAGGAAAGCTGATCCCACTGACCGACCACCAGCGCGAACTCCGGGAGGTGCGTCAAGATTTTCTGGATGAGCTGCGGGACAAGATTCGGCTGATCATGGACGAAATTTATGACCGGAACCCTGATGATTTTTTCCCTTCGAGGGTCGAACTAATCTTGTCTCAGGAACTTCGACGAAGGCTCAGGATTTAGTGAATCCAACACACTGGCAGTTTTTGACATGTCTCTCTGAGGTTGTTTTAGGCATGAGATGAAGAGGAAAGAGATGAGAAAAT
>PANO01000025.1 GCA_002707655.1 Deltaproteobacteria bacterium | reverse complement strand
CATCTGGCTCGTCATCGGCATAGTGATGTTGCTGCTCTTCAATGTGCTCGGCAACCGCCAGTCCCAAGAACGCCAACTCTCCTTCTCTGACTTCATCACCCAAGTTGAATCCGGAAGTGTGCTGGAAGTCACCTTGCATGAACGCCAAGTGATCGGCGTGAGCGACACCAATGGGCACTTCCAGACGCAGGTGCCGAACTACCCCGCGCTTTTTGAACTGCTGGAGCGCCATCAGGTGCGCGTGCGCGTGGAGCCTCCGGATCAGGGCAATCTTTTCTTCGCGATCCTCAACAGTTGGCTCCCGATGCTGCTCATCATCGGCATCTGGCTCTTCTTCATGCGGCAGGTGCAAGGCGGCGGGAATCGGGCAATGAGTTTTGGGAAAGTCCGGGCGCGGATGCTGGAGAAAGATGAGAACGCCATCACTTTCGCAGACGTGCAGGGTATTGACGAGGCGCGGGAGGAAGTCTCGGAGATTGTGGACTTTCTCTCCGATCCGCAAAAATTTGAGAAATTGGGCGGCGAGATTCCGCGTGGCGTCTTGCTGATGGGCGATCCAGGATCGGGCAAAACTCTGCTTGCCAAGGCGATTGCCGGGGAGGCGGAGGTGCCGTTCTTCAGCATCAGCGGCTCGGATTTTGTGGAGATGTTCGTCGGCGTGGGCGCGAGCCGTGTCCGGGATCTCTTTGAGCAGGGCAAGAAGCACTCGCCCTGCATCATCTTCATTGATGAAATCGACGCCGTGGGCCGTAGCCGAGGGGCTGGACTAGGTGGTGGCAACGACGAGCGCGAGCAGACCCTCAACCAGTTGCTCGTTGAAATGGACGGCTTTACCCCCAACGAGGGCATCATCGTCGTTGCGGCAACAAATCGTCCGGACGTGCTTGATCCTGCCTTGCTGCGTCCAGGGCGCTTTGACCGACATGTGGTGGTGCCACGTCCGGACGTGCAGGGGCGCGAGAACATCCTCAAGGTCCACACCGGGGAAATGGAGTTGGGCGAGGAGGTGGACCTTCAGGTGATTGCCCGTGGCACTCCCGGATTCACCGGAGCCGACTTGTCCAACCTTGCCAACGAAGCGGCGCTNTGGGCCGCGCGCAACGACAAGGATAAGGTGGACATGACCGATTTCGAGTACGCCAAGGACAAGGTGCTGATGGGCGGCGAACGCCGGAGCATGGTCATCACGGATGATGAAAAACGCACCACCGCCTACCACGAGGCTGGACACGCGNTGGTCGCCGTNTCACTTCCGGAATGCGACCCAGTCCACAAGGTCACAATCATCCCACGAGGACGGGCGCTTGGAGTCACGCAACTGCTACCCGAAGAGGACCGCCACAGCTACAACCGCAGGGGATTGTTGAGCCAGATTTCGATGATCATGGGTGGACGCGCTGCCGAGCAGTTGGTCTTCCAACAATTCACAACCGGGGCCAGTGACGATCTCAAGAAGGCGACTGAACTGGCCCGCAAGATGGTCTGCCAGTGGGGGATGAACGAGAANCTCGGTCCAGTCTCCTACACAGAAAATNCTGGGCAGGTGTTTTTGGGGCGGGATCTCCAGCGCCACAAAGGCTTCAGCAACGAATCTTCGCGTATGATTGACGAGGAGGTGCTGCGCATCCTCACCGAGTGCTACGACCGCGCCAGCACCATCCTCAAGGAAAACTATCAAGCCTTGGAGCACCTCGCCCAAACCCTGATTGAGAAGGAGACCGTGGGNGGAGAGGAAGTTGCTCAAAGCCTGCGTCAGCCCGCACCNGCATGATCGCAGTCGCAAACTGAACAACCACTCAACCGCATTCCCGACCTGTTCTTGTGAGTNCCGTTGCCACGTTTGTCGAGAACCTCGATCTTCAGTGGCCAGACCTCATTGACCTCCTGCTCCTCAGCCTGATCTTTTACCGGTTGCTCATCCTCATCAAGGGCACCCGGACAATCTCCATGCTACTCGGCTTCTCGCTGTTGCTGGGGTTGTATGTGCTTTCCNTCGCCCTGCAACTCGAGGCCACCCTGCTACTGCTGGACAATCTGGCGAACTCCCTCGTATTGGTGGTGGTTGTGTTGTTTCAGGCCGACATCCGGAATGCGCTTGCGCANTTTGGGTTGTTCACAATGTTCCGGGATCATGGATCCAAACAGCAAACGATTGTGGACACCGTGCTGCAGGCGTGCGAAACGATGGCNCGCCGGAGGATNGGTGCACTCATCGTTTTTGAGCGCGAAGTCGGGTTGCGCAACCACACTGATCGCGGCACCACACTCAATGCCGAGGTCAGCGAACCCTTGTTGCTGAGCATCTTCGCCCCNACCTCTCCACTGCATGACGGCGCAGTCGTGCTGAGCCCCAAAGGTGTGTTGGCGGCCGCTCGGTGCATNCTGCCGGTTTCGATGAACACTCGACTGGGTGAGGATTTGGGTACCCGACACCGTGCTGCCGTCGGTGTCACCGAAGAAAGCGATGCCGTGGTTTTGGTGGTCTCCGAAGAACGCCGTGAAATCAGCCTCTGNTGCCGGGGCAGCATCCTCCGCAATCAAGGCCGGCAACTCCGTCCGCTTATTCTCGATTTACTCTCCGGAAAGCTCACCGAACTTCCTGGATCGGAAAAACTTGTGAACGGCGANGATTCTGTGTCACCCGTACTGCCGGAAGACGCCGAGACATCGCACGCCACCCAAGCCAACCCCGCCACCAGCTAAGTTGATGCCGCGTTTGTCATGGTTCTCAGAAAACCTAGGATTCAAGGGACTGTCGATCCTGCTAGCACTGTTNGTGTGGTACCTCGCCAAGCAGGTGGGCGATCCAATCCAGATGAGTTTTTTTGTGCCCGTGGTGTTCAAGAACCTACCCCAGAATTTTCAGGTTTCGTCTGATCCCCCACAAGTGAACATCTCAGCGCGAACCAAGAATCGCGGAGGCAGNCTCAATCCTCTGGCCGTTCAGGCGATCATAGACCTCAGCACAGCGCAGGACGGGCAGGTGGAGTATGTGTTGACCGAGAGCAACATCACTGCCCCGGTAGATATCCACATCACCCGGATCACTCCGCCAAAGGTCATCCTCTCCATCGAGGAACTGATCGAGAAAACCCTGCCGGTGCAGGTTCGTCGCCAAGGAGNGGTACAGAAGGGCTTCCTGCTCGATTCCATCGAGATCACGCCANCATTCGTGCGAGTCCGGGGTGCTAAGTCACAACTGGCCTCCCTCGAAACCGTGGCGACGATGGTGATCGACTTGAGCGAATTGAATCACAGCACCGAGATGATCATCCAACTCGACTTGCCGCCGCACAGTTTGCAGATTCTGGACGAGGGGGTGGAGTTCTACACTGCACAGGTGAACCTGCGGAGCTTGCCCGTCAAGAAACGGTTTGACAATGTGCCNGTGTACCTCCGAAATACGGCCTATGTCAGCGTGATCAATCCGAACGTCTTCAACATTTTCGTCGAAGGCCCTGCTGAGGTGGTTAAGAGCCTGAACGCCTCCGGGCTTTACGGGGTGATTGATCTGCGCAAGTACAAGCCTGGCGTTTACAACAAGGTGAAACCCACCCCGATCCTTCCGGAAGAGGTGAACATTCTGGAGCAATGGCCTCCCATTTCCCTTTGGGTGAAAAAGGAGACACTGGAGAAATCTGAAAAACTCAAACAGCGAGTTCAATCAAGTGGTTTTTCTGCACGTCAACGTTGATCACATCGCCACGGTCCGGCAAGCCCGCCGGACCATCGAGCCCGATCCAGTCACTGCCGCTGCGCTTGTGGAACTGGCTGGTGCGCACGGCATCACAATCCACCTGCGTGAGGATCGTCGGCACATTCTGGACCGCGACGTTCACATCCTCCGGAAAACCATCCAGACTCGNCTCAATCTGGAAATGGCGGCAACAGCGGAAATGTTTGGAATCGCGCTGGAGGTGAAACCGGATATCGTCATGCTGGTTCCGGAACTCCGCGAGGAAATCACGACAGAAGGNGGGCTGGATGCAGCAGGAGCGTCGGGAGTGATGAAGGACGGCATCCGCAAGCTCAAGGACGCGGGCATTCACGTCAGCCTGTTCATCGATCCGGATTCCCAGCAAATCGAAGCCAGCCAAGCGTTGGGTGCNGAGGTTGTTGAACTGCACACGGGAAGCTACGCGAACGCGAACGCTCCAGANAGCATCGANCAGGAGTTAGCTCGTCTGCACCAAGCCGCACTCGAGGCGCACGCAGCAGGTTTGCAGGTCAACGCCGGGCACGGGCTCAACTACCACAACACTCGTCAAATTTGCCAGCTTCCGCANCTCCGGGAGTTGCACATTGGACACAGCATCATCAGNCGTAGTGTTTTCATCGGTATTTCCGAAGCCGTGCGCGAAATGCTGAAGGTGATCCGGGAGGCGACTCCCCAATCCTGACGCCCACAACTGTCTCTTTCTAAACGAATGACCAAGGACATCGTTATCAATCATGCGCCACACGAAACCCGTGTGGCGGTGCTGGAGAACGGCACNCTNTCTGCGNTGCACTANGAACGCGGNCANGAGCAGCGCATTGTNGGCAANATNTACAAGGGCAAGGTGNTCAANGTNCTNCCCGGCATGGANTCCGCGTTTGTCGANATNGGTGCNGAACGTGCTGCNTTNTTCTACNTTGGCGATCTGATTAACGAAAGCGAACTGCTGGATGGAACCCCGCACTCCAAGCATCGGGAACGCGAGGACATCGCCTCTATGCTCAAAGAGGGGCAGGATGTGCTCGTTCAGGTTTCCAAGGGACCAATCGGCACAAAAGGCTCTCGCATCACCAGCCACATTTCGCTGCCGGGCCGTCACTTGGTGTACATGCCCACTTCCCGCACGCTGGGGGTTTCCCGCCAAATCTTGGAAGACGGCGAACGGGTGCGGCTGAAGGGAATTGTCGAACGACTCCGCCCTAAATCTGGAGGATTCATCATCCGGACGGTTGCTGAGGGGGCTTTCGAAGAAGACCTTCATTCCGACATCAACTACCTCGTCTCGCTTTGGGAGGACATTCAGGAACGCTACAAAATCACGAAAGCGCCCGCCCTGCTGCACTCTGACCTCAACGTGGTGTTCCGCACCCTCCGGGACGTTTTCTCTCCAGACGTGCGGCGGCTGGTGGTGGACGAGGAACAGCAGTATCAGGATGTCCGCTCTTTCGTGCGCTCGTACCTACCGCGCTACAACTCCATTGTCGAGCATTACAACCGGCGCACTCCAATCTTTGATTACTATGGGATCGAGGTGGAGATTGACCGCGCCCTCGCGCAAAAAGTCTGGCTACGCTCCGGAGGTCACCTCGTCATTGATCAAACAGAGGCATTGACAGCGATTGACGTCAACACCGGGCGCTTCGTCGGCAAGGAGAGTCATGAGAAGACGATTGTGCGCACCAACCTTGAAGCCATCGAGGAACTCGTTTACCAACTGAAACTTCGCAACATTGGTGGCATCATCATCATCGATTTCATTGACATGGAGTCCCCGCAGCATCGACAATTGGTGTACGAGACCCTCAAGAACCAACTCCGCTCCGACAAGGCCCGCAGCAAGATCCTCGAGATCAGCGAGATGGGGTTGGTGGAGATGACGCGGCGACGGGATCGGGAGAACCTCAATCGCTACCTCTGCGACCCCTGCCCGTATTGTGACGGGTTTGGGCGCGTCAAGTCGCCTTCCACGATTAGCTACGAGATCTTCCGGGAGATCCAGCGCACTTGCAAATACGGGAGTCAAGGTTCAATGGTCGTGTACGTCCATCCGGATGTCCACAGCCATCTTGAAAAGGAAGAGCAGCAATCCATGCAAGCGGTCGAGCGGCTGGTGGGACAGCCACTGGTCGTGAAACCGCTGGCTTCGCTGCATCATGAGCAGTTCGAGTTGTATGAGTTTTGAGGATTTGCACACGGAAGCGACTGCCAATCTCCAGCGGCATCTGGCCGAGAACGCCTATCCGGGACGGGGGCTAATTCTTGGGCGCAACACGGCTGGAGAGTGGACAATTGTGTACTGGCTGATGGGGCGTAGCCGTAACAGCCGCAACCGGATTTTGCTTGAGAACAACGGACGGCTTCACACCGAAGCCGCCGACCCCGCCAAACTCGAAGACCCCACCCTGATCATCTACAACGCCCTCCGGGTTTTTCAGGGAAAAACCGTGGTCAGCAACGGCGTTCACACAGATCGGGTAGTGCGCGGATGGGAAAACGGCACGACCTTTGAAGAGACGCTCCATAGTGAACGCCACGAGCCGGACGTTCCAAATCTGACTCCCCGCATCGCGGGATGCTTGCATCCCGAAGATTTGGAATCCCCCCTCCGGCTTGCGTTGATTCGGAGTTGCGGCAGGAATCCAGAGTTGTCAGAGCATCACTTCTTCTGCTATCCTGCACCTGCCCCCGGTTTGGGTCACGGGTTGACCACTTACCAAGGGGACGGCAACCCGCTTCCCAGCTTTGCTAGGCTCCCTCTGTGGTTTCCATTGGAGGGCGAAGGCGATCGAATCGTCAAAGCGTATTGGGAGGTGCTGAATCCGGACAACCGTGTTGCCTTGGCAGTGTGGACCTTGTCTCCGGGATCGAGCACACCTCAAATGCGGATTTGTAATCGGCACCGAACGGATGATCCGGCTCCGGATTCGGGTACGCCAAGGATGGTTTCCCGGACAACTAACCGCTGAGTTTTCTCATGGGCGCAGAGCGACGACAATATCTCAGAGTCCTCTTCGAAGAGACGATTGAGGTCCGCACCAAGGAATGGACGGACCCCGTTGCCACCGGTTTGGACGTTTCCCTCAATGGGGTTCGCTTTCACTGCGAACACCCGCTTTCCGACGGCGAACGGATCACTATCAGTTTCCGTCCGGATTTTGAAGTCTCCGGAAAAGTCCGCTGGTGCTGGCCCATCGAGTGGTACTACCAGTCGGCGGTCCAGTTCATCGAGATCACTCCGGAAGAGCAAGAGCAGCTACGGCAGTACATCATCGATGTGTCCGGGGAAGACTACCCTGATGCCTTTGAGAAAGAGGGGACAGAAACGACCTCTGCTCCCCCGGAACCCGCGCAGGCCGAGCCGAGTCTGGACCTAGAGGACGAGGACGACTGGCTGGATGATCTTTCCGAGGACGACCTCGACGCCGCGACCGATGAAGACGAGTTCATTTCGCTCGATGAGGATGAAGTCCCCGATGACGAAGGCGTCAACGGAGCTGCTTCGGATATAGACGATCAGGGAGGGAGCCCGTCACTCAATGTCGAAGGCATGGACTCGCGAAGCTTTGAAGGCCGCAGCGTGATCATCCTTGGAGAGAATCAGGAACACTCTGGATTGCTGAAGGAGTATTTGACGGGCCGCACCGGGTTTGAGGTTGAAGCTGTCAGCAAGAAGCAAAACCTCTGGCGGCTGATGAAAATCGATTCTGTGGACATGGTGATCATGGAGTGGCAGGGTCACGCTGGAGAAGAGTCGCTGGACACGCTGCGGCAAACCCGAGATGCCTTTCCTAGCGTTCCCGTGATCTGCCTCGCCGGACCCGTGAGTCTGGAACACCGGCTCAGTGGCCTCAATGCCGGAGCATCGGACTTCCTGACCCGCCCCGTACACCTTTCCTCAGTGGCTCAAAGCGTCCTCACACGCTTCAATGCCGATGGTGATCCTGTCACAGACGCAATGGCGGCAGCAGTTGCCTCCGGTCCCATTGCTANGNCACCCGACCCCGGACTGCTTGAGGATGATCTCGACATGTCTGAGGAGTTGGAACTGATCGAAGACGATTTCTAATTCCCGTCTCGCCCCGGAGTTCCTTTCCNGAACTCCGGGCGTTCTCGTTTAATTCCCAGAAATCAGAAGGACTCTGCCGATGCAGCATTCCACGCCCGTGCGTAGGATTCTGGCGGATTATTGAGGAGAGCTCCGGGTTCCAGAAACTCGTAGAGTTCAGAGTAGTTCCGGATTTCAGAAACGCTGACGCGCCGCATGACATGCCAAGGGCGCAAGTCTTCTGTGTTTGCAAGCCCCATCGCTCCCATCATCTCGCAGACACTGCGCTCGGTGTTGCGGTGGAAATTGTACACCCGTTGCGACTTGTCAGCAGGTACAAGTCCTTTCATGAGCATGGGATTGGTCGTCGCCACACCTACGGGGCATTCGTTGGTGTTGCACTTCTGCGCCTGAATGCAGCCAACCGCCATCATCATGCCGCGAGCGGCGTTGCAGAGATCGGCTCCCAGTGCGAGGCGTTTGATGATGTCGAATCCCGTGGTGACTTTTCCACTGCAAATGATGCGGATGCGGTCCCGAAGATTGCAGCCCACCAGCGCGTTGTTGACGAGAATCAAGGCTTCGATCANCGGGGCGCCAATCGTGTTGGTGAACTCCAGTGGTGCTGCACCGGTTCCCCCCTCACCCCCATCCACAGTGATGAAATCCGGAGTCACGCCCGTTTCGAGCATCGCTTTGCAGATCGCCAGAAATTCGCGGCGCTTGCCTANGCAGAGCTTGAAGCCGACCGGTTTGCCGTCGGACAACTCCCGGAGTTGAGCGACAAACTCAATCAAGCCTTTGGGCGTTGAGAACGCAGAGTGTCCCGGAGGTGATTCCACATCGTGACCCAGCGGCACATCCCGGATTTCCGCGATTTCCTTGGTGAGTTTGGCGGCGGGCAGAATGCCCCCATGTCCAGGTTTGGCCCCTTGCGAGAGCTTGATCTCGATCATCTTGACGCTTGGAGTTTTCGCCCGCATCTGAAAAGTTTCCGGATTGAANTGCCCCTCCTTGGTGCGACATCCGAAATAGCCTGTGCCAATCTGCCAAGTGAGATCACCGCCTTGAAGGTGGTAGGGACTGATTCCCCCCTCGCCCGTGTTGTGGCAGAAATTACCCAGTTTGGCGCCAAGGTTGAGCGAGCGGATTGCGTTCTGACTAAGTGCACCGTAGCTCATTGCCGAAATGTTGAGGATGCTTGCGGAATAGGGCTGCTTGCAGTCTGGACTGGCAACAGTGACGCGAATGTCCTTCGCCTCCATGTGCCGTGCTGTGANCGAGTGGTTCACCCATTCGTAGCCGACGGCGTACACATCACGCTCGGTTCCGAAGGGCACCGTATCCCGGATGTTCTTGGCCCGTTGGTAAACCACCGTGCGCTGCTGCCGGTTGAACGGCACCCCGTCAGTGTCGGACTCCACGAAGTACTGGTGAATTTCCGGACGGATCTCCTCAAAGAAGAATCGGAAGTGTCCGAGAACCGGAAAATTCCGCAGAATGGAATGTCGGGTCTGGAAGATATCTTGAATTCCTAGTAGGATGATGGGACCAAGGATGATCAGCGACCACAGGACGCCCGGATAGCCGATGGCCGCAAGAATGGCGTTGACCGCGATCACAAGCACCGTGAACTGCCAGAACAAATTGCGCATATTATTTTCTCTTGAAGGTTAATTGTTACAACANGGTCCTGANATGCAATAATCGCAATATTCACGCCTTTTCGTCATTATTTTTAATAATTGCCGCAGACTTGCGGTGACANTCCCTCTAAACCAAAACTCAAATCAGGATTTCCATGAGTAGTACAAAGAAGATTGCAGTGACCCCCGGAGACGGAATNGGTCCGGACGTTTCCGAACAGGCCGTGCAGGTGATGCAGGCCGTCGCCTCNCGCTTTGGCCTGCAACTGGAGTTGAGCGAACACCCCGTGGGCGGCACCGCCTACGATCTTGCCGGGACTCCGCTTCCGGACGAAACCCTAGCCGCCTGCAAGGCCGCCGATGCNATTCTGCTAGGGGCGGTGGGCGGTCCCAAGTGGGAGCCGCTGGATTTTTCGGTGCGTCCGGAGCGCGGACTGCTCAAGCTGCGCTCGGAACTCCAGCTTTACGCAAACCTGCGCCCGGCAGTCATCTACGGGGATCTCGTGGACGCTTCCACGCTCAAGCGCGAGGTGGTGGAAGGCACGGACATCATGGTCATTCGTGAACTCACGGGTGGCATCTATTTTGGTCAGCCGCGTGGGGTCACCACCGAAAACGGCGAGCGCATCGGACGCAACACGCTGGTGTACTCCGAGTCCGAAATCCGGCGNATTGCCAAGGTCGGCTTTGAAACGGCACAAAAACGCGGTAATCGCCTCACCTCGGTGGACAAGGCCAACGTGCTGGAAACCACGGAACTGTGGCGGGATGTGGTGGTGGACGTGTCCAAGGACTATCCGGACGTGGAGTTGAACCACATGTACGTTGATAATGCCGCCATGCAACTCATCCGCGACCCCAAGCAATTCGACACGGTGGTCACGACCAACATGTTCGGGGACATCCTCAGCGACGCGGCGGCGATGCTGACCGGTTCCATCGGCATGTTGCCCTCCGCCAGCGTGGGCGGTAGCATCGGCCTCTACGAACCGGTCCACGGTAGTGCCCCGGACATCGCCGGACAGGACAAGGCGAACCCGCTCGCTACCATCCTCTCCGTTGGCATGATGTTCCGCTACTCCTTCGACCTCACCGAAGCGGATGAGTTGATCCAGCAGGCAGTCGTGCAGACCATCGAAACGCACCGCACGGGCGACATCATGTCTGCAGGCAAAACGCTCGTCGGTTGCCAGCAGATGGGNGACCTCGTCCTCAAGGCACTGGAATCGCTCTGAGACAACGCTCCATGTCCAGCTCACCTGAGTTCAGCAACCGCCTGATCCACGAGAAAAGCCCCTACCTGCTCCAGCACGCCCACAATCCGGTGGACTGGCAGCCGTGGGGTCCGGAGGCGTTTACCCAGGCAAAAGTGGAGGACAAGTTGGTGCTGGTGAGCATCGGCTACGCAACCTGCCACTGGTGCCATGTCATGGAGCGCGAATCCTTCGAGGATCCGGAACTGGCCGCGTTCCTGAACGCGCACTTTGTGCCGATCAAGGTGGANCGCGAGGAACGCCCGGACGTGGACAAGCTACACATGGATGCGCTGCACGGGCTTGGCCAGCAGGGTGGTTGGCCGCTCAACATGTTTGTGCTTCCGGACGGGCGGCCCATCACGGGCGGCACCTACTTCCCGCCCCGCGANCTCTACGGACGCCCCTCGTTCCGGACNGTGCTNGAAAAGCTNGTGCAACTCTGGCGTGGGGATCGCGGCAAGCTCGAACAGGTGGCCGGGGATCTGCTGGGGCACCTCCAGCACAACGCNGAGCCGCAAGGCTCGGGAGCTTCCCTGCCCGGCTGGGAAGCGGAAGAGGTCACGGCTGAATACTACCGCAAAAGCTANGATCCGGACCACGGCGGTTTTCAGCTTCAGCCGCAGAACAAGTTTCCGCCCAGCATGGGGCTGCAACTGCTGCTGCGGCACCATGTCCGCACCGACAATCCGGAGTCGCTGGAGATGGCGGAACACACGCTCCAGAAGATGCTGGCGGGCGGCATCTACGATCAGATTGGCGGCGGTTTGAGCCGCTACAGCACCGACTACGAATGGCTGGTGCCGCACTTCGAGAAGATGCTCTACGACAACGCGCTGTTCGTGTGGGCCTTGCTGGAGGCGCATCAGGTGACGGGCAAGGACGTTTACGCCGATGGTGCGCGGGACGTGCTGGCCTACATTGAGCGGGACATGCGTTCGCCCGAAGGTGCGTTTTTTTCGGCAGAGGATGCGGACAGCGAGGGCGTAGAGGGCAAGTTNTACGTCTGGACACCAAGCGAGGTGNGCGCGATTTTGAGGCCGGAACTCGCGGAACGAGCCTGTGCATTTTGGGACATCAGCGATTCCGGAAATTTCGAGGGTAGCAGCATTCCAAATCGCCCCAAAAGTGAAACCGAAGTTGCCGAACAACTNGGCATTTCAGTCGATGAGTTGAACCANAACTTGGCCGAGGCGCGGCAAAAGCTGCTGGAAGCCCGGAGCCACCGCATCCGTCCGCTTTGTGACGACAAGGTGCTGACCTCGTGGAACGCGCTGATGATCTCCGCCTTTGCCCGCGCTTCCCGGATTCTGGACGAGCCACACTACGAGGCGCTGGCGGTTGCTGCCGCCGAGTTCGTGTTTCAGCATTTGCGGGAGGACTCCGGACGGCTCTTGCGGCGTTGGCGCGAGGGCGAATCCCGCTTTCCAGCGTATCTCGTGGATCACGCCCAGCTTGCCGTCGCCTGCCTCGATCTCTACGAAGCGACCTACCATGTGGGGTGGTTCCGCAAGGCGCAGGAGTTGATGGAGGAAGTGGATCGGCTGTTCCGGAATGACGAGGGGGCGTACTTTGACACAGGCGAGGATGCCGAACGGTTGCTGATGCGCAGTGCGGAAGGCTACGATGGCGTGGAACCTTCCGGGAATAGCGCTGCCACGCAAGCGTTCCTGCGGCTCCATGCCTGCACCGGAAATGCGGAGTTTCTAGAAAGCGGGCTACGCATCCTCTCCGGGTTCAGCGGACATCTCCAACAGGCCGGACCCAGCTTTGCCGCGATGCTACAAGCTCTCCACGCACACCGCTCCGGAATCCGGGAGATCGTGATCGCGGGCACTCGCGGAGAGCCGGAAACCGAAAGTCTGCTCTCCGTTGTGCGGCGCGAGTTCCATCCGAACACCGTCACCGCTTTCGTCCCGGTTGGTGAGGACGCCTCCGTTGCTTCTGTGATTCCACTTGCTCAAGGCCGCACCGCCCTCAATGGACACGCCACCGCCTACGTCTGCCAAAACTTCGCCTGCCAACTGCCGGTCCACACGCCGGACGAGTTACGAACACAGTTGCAAAGCCGTGCTTGAGTTTGTTTAGAATTGCTGTAAAACCCTACTCCAAATGGGTTCATTCCAGTTGGATGGTGTCGACCTGACTCAGGCAATTTTATGTGAAACCGTGATGCCCGATGGTAAAGTTTCAAATAGAAACTGCAAGAAGTAATAACAATATTCCTAACA
>PANO01000024.1 GCA_002707655.1 Deltaproteobacteria bacterium | reverse complement strand
GGTTCTGGTTCTGGTTCATCTTTGACCACGATCATCGGGCCGACCTCCGCCTGCTTCTGCTCGATCTCTTTGCTGACATCCTCACCCTGCTCGGCTCGCTTCAAAATCTCCTCGGCCTGCTTTTGCTCTTCAGCGGTGCGGGCTTGCTCGACAAGGGCTTTGGCCTCCTCGACCAGCGCAATCTGCTTTTGTTCCGGGGTCACCGGAGCAGGTTGTACGGGTGCGGGGGCCGCCTGTGCGGGGGCCGCAGGCTGTTGCGTCGTCGCAACCGTGGCTTTTGGAACTGCTGGTTCCGCTGGCGGTTTTGGAGGTTCGGTAGCAGGCGCAGACGGCTCAGGTACGGGTGTGGGTGNTGCTGGCGCAGGTTCGGGTTCGGGTTCGGGTTCGGGCTCCGCCGCCGCAATCTTGGTTTCCGGAGCAGGCTCCGGTTTAGGTGCAGAAGTCGGCTCCGGCTCCGGCTCCGGCTCCGGCTCCGGAGCCGGAGCCGGTTCTTCTTGTGNGGGAGCNGCNGGCNNNACGGCTTCCTCTTNCGATGCGCANCCTGCGAGAATCAAGGCNNCAAAAAGCAGNNCNAAAAGNCTGATGGCGGATAAATGTCTCATGAGTCGCGGCGGTTTATGGGTTTGGATACCTTTACGGAGTGCGGTCTGACTTCAGACAGGCAAACATTAAAGAACTATCATTGAAATTATCACATGTCAATGCAAAGCTCTCCTTTTAGCTACCTGTACACACNTGTAGAGTCCAAGAACCATGCCACCTGCCCGGATTACCTGATGACGNACGACCTCCTGTTTATCCTGCAACCGCACCTTGCCTTGCTGGGAGTTGGCGTGGGNTGGCTGGTCTTCCGGAAACTCTCTGGGGCTGCTGGCGTAACCGCCTTGCTCTTAGCGGTTCACCTTATGGGGCAAGCGGCGGAAACGCGGCAGCTTCGGACGTTGGTGGATTCGACGATTGCCAAACAGGAGGTGCTGCATGTCGAAGGGTGGGTCGCTGGACACCAACTCGTGGGCGAGGGGGTACGGTTACACTTGCGGCGGGTGGAAGTCGATGATGGAAAGGCTGAAGCTGCGGAACTTCCGGAACTCACGCTCCACCTGCCTAAGCGAGGGCGGATGCGACTTTATCGGGGACGGTTGCTGCATGTCGATGGAACGCCATCCGGACTGCGGTTTTCAACGGGAGTGTCCGAATTGGCCTTTGTGCGGGCCTATCTGCGGGAGGCCCAACCGCTCCCCAGTGGCTGGCAGACGCAGCGGAATTCGTGGGTGGAACGTCTGAAGGCACGGGCGGCGTTTTATCTGAATTCGGAGTCACTCTCCATCTTCTTGCCCCTAACCTTGGCCCAACGTGGCTACCCCAGCGAGTCCCAGCGGATCTTCCGGAAAACCGGACTCGCCCACCTGCTGGCAATCAGTGGGTTGCACATGGCGATGATCTATGGCCTACTCGTCACGCTGTTCCGAAAACTTGGAGCCTTGCGCTTGACGTGGCTTGAGTCTGCACACTTTTCAAACATCTGCCGAGGGTTGGCATTGCTCGGACTCTGGGGGTACCTGTTTGTACTGGGGTTCCCAACTCCAGCGTTGCGAGCCGTGGTGATGCTGACGGCGCTGGCCGCCGCGTGGATCACTGGACGGTCGTGGATGATGCTCTATGTGTTAGCGGCCACTGCCACAGGTTTTGTACTGCTCGATCCCGCCTCACTCCAAGACCTCTCCTTCCAGCTTTCCTTCCTGGCCGTGCTGCACATCCTGCTCTTTTTGCCGCTTTACCCCAAGTCCAACCGGGACTCCGGGAGTCTAGGGCGAGTCTGGCGTTTTTGTAGGATAAGCCTACTGATAACCACTGCGGCAACTCTAGGCACCTGGCCAATCATCGCCACCGCGTTTCAGCGGGTTCCGCTCGAAGTCTTCTGGCTCAACCTCGTCATGGTGCCGCTGATGGGAGCGGTGGTCTTGCCCATCTGTTTGGCGGTGGCCTTGCTCAGTGCCCTTCATTTGGGAATGACTCCCTATGGGTGGCTGGAATATCTCGGTTACAGACTGGCGGAACTTGTGCTAGACGTTTGGCTGGTGGTTCTGCGGACGCTTCACGGCTGGGGAGCGTGGGCTACGCTCGAAATCAAACTGGAATGGACCGTCTGGCATTTTTTGGGCTATTACGCTGTGACCGTGCTTGGTGGGGTTCTTGTTGCGCGTTGGGTGCAGAATCGTCACCGAATCCGCAACACCCAAGACTGATCAGCCTTCTTCCCACTTGCGAATATCTGTTTCTAGGTCCACGCCCAACCCGTCAGCGATGCGGTTGATGTAGTTGAAGTAGGCAATGACCTGTGTGGCGTCGTGAATCGCGGGGTCTGACCAGCCATGATCCCGGAGTTCCTGAACATCGCGCTCCGACATGGATTCCGGGGTGCGGGTCAGTTTGTCCGCATAAGCGCACAGGGCGCGGTCCGGAAGCTTCAGATTGGCCTTGTGCCAATCCTGAGAAACCTGTGCGACCAAACGGTCCGCTTCCTCGTCATCGGCGATGGAGAAATCTTTGGCGACCTCAGCCCGGAGGTCGTTGGCGTGTGCCCGCACTCAATAGGTGCAGCGGTTGACCGCTGAAACGATCACCGCCAGCAATTCCCGGTGTGCCCGCGTGAGTGGGGATTTCCCGAACATCGCCTGACGGTACAGCTTCATTGAGGCATCAAGTACCGGCGGGTTCAGGCTCATGATCCGCACGATGTTCCAGATGCGACCCGCTCGCTGCATTGCGGCGTCATACTGATCCTTGAGCCGTCCGGTCGCCTCTTCCAATCCAAGGGTTTTAATCCAGGCCATGTGGTCCCTCATGGGTGTAGGTTCATGTTCTCCTGAATGATGTCCGGAATTTCCTGGAATTGCAACCCCGGCGTGGGTCTGTCACAATCTCTGAACTGGCAACCCGGATTTGGAGTCCCTCAAACATGCTTGACGATTTTGACCCCAAGGAGAAGAAGGCGATGCTAATTTTCATCGCGTTGCTGCTACTGGGACTGGTCTATGTTTCCACGCACAACCTCTCATGGGAAACACCGCAGCGCCAACAAATGGGGGCAGGCGAGGTCTTTGCTCCGAAACTTGTGCAACGTAGTTCTGAAACCTATTTTTGAACCCTCCGAATCAACCCTTGTGGGCAAGCAAGGCCGAGGTGAATAAATAGTTTGGAACTCCAGCTCAATTCTCATAAAATTTTGCCCAGTGAGACCTCTTTCCAATTTCCAAAACTCAAAAAGGCTGAATTATGACGAGTACAACGACAGGGCAGATGGATCGTGTTTGGCGTCCGATGACTCAACACCAACCGTTGCGGGACAAGCCGCAGAAGCGTATGGTGACGGGCAAAGGCTGCTACATCACCGATCAAGAGGGCAACACGCTATTGGACGGGGTTGCCGGCCTGTGGTGTGTGAACATCGGCTATGGCCGCAAAGAACTTGGAGAAGTCGCCAAAGAACAGATGGGGAACCTTGGCTACCTTGCTCCGGTGATGACGCACGGCCCTGCGGTAGATTTGGCTGAAAAACTCCAGCAGATGCTGGGGTTGGAAGGTCATGTTTATTTTACCAGCAGCGGCTCTGAAGCCAACGAANCCGCTTTCAAGATCGCCAGGCAGTATCACCTGCAATCCGGGATGCCCGGAGGTGAGCGGCGCTACAAGATCATTTCCCGGCACCGTGCTTACCACGGCAACACGATGGCGGCGATGGCGGCAACCGGGCAGGCCGAGCGCAAGATCGGCTACGATCCCATGCCTCCGGGCTTCCTGCACATCATGCCGCCTTACCCNTACCGTGCCCATCCGAAACTCACCGTTGCGGAGCATGGCGAAGAGTGCGCCCGGATGCTGGAGGAAACCATCATCCACGAAGGCAAGGAAACCGTCGCGGCCTTCATCATGGAGCCGATGATTTCCGGAGGAGGCATCCTCGTGCCACCAGACAATTACCTTCCGCTCGTCCGCGAAATCTGCGACCGCTATGGTGTGCTGCTGATTTTTGACGAAGTGGTCTCCGGATTTGGGCGCACTGGCCGTATGTTTGGACACCAGAATTGGAACACTTATGCCGACATCTTCTCCTTTGCCAAGGGTATTTCCAGTGGCTACATGCCGTTGGCCGCAACGATGGTGCAGGAGCATGTCTTCGAAAAGTTCTATGGCGACGCCACGACCCTTAATCATTTCCGCCAGATCAACACCTATGGTGGACACCCGGTATCAACTGCGGTTGGCCTCAAGAACATCGAGATCATCGAAGCCGAAAAGCTTGATGAGAATGCCTGCAAGCTGGGCGAGTACATCCTCGGACAACTCCGGAAGTCAGTTGGCGATCATCCTTGGGTGGGAGACATCCGGGGCAAAGGTTTGTTAATCGGCGTGGAACTGGTTTCGGATCGGGAAACCAAGGAGCCTCTCGAGGATGCCAAGGTTGGTGGCGTGGTGGCGCACTGTTTACAAAACGGTGTCATCATCGGACGCAACGGGAACACCGTTCCCGGACGCTGCAATGTGCTGATCATGGCACCACCGCTGGTGATCCAGCCAACGGATGCAGACCGCATGGTGGACGCGCTCAGGAGCGCACTCAATCAGGCCCTCAACTAAACTAACGGGGTGCGGCGTTCGACGCACCTCTTCCGTTCATTTTCCAAAAACAAAACCTTGGCCGAATTCACTTGGCAAAAGCAAACGTCACTCCCGCTGTGTGGGGAAAACACCTTGCCCGGACTCAACTGAAGTAAGCCACCAGACACATCATATTTGGAGATCATTATGCGTATTGGAGTACCAAAGGAAATCAAGGTGATGGAAAACCGGGTTGGCATGACTCCGGGGGGGGTATCAGACCTAGTCCGTCACGGCCACACCGTTCAGGTGGAAACCGGTGCCGGAGAGGGCAGCGGATTTGCGGATGAGGAGTACCGCAACGCCGGAGCCGAAATCGTGGCCACTGCCGCTGAGGCGTGGTCCAGTGAAATGGTCACCAAGGTGAAGGAACCACTGGAGCCAGAATATGCTTACTTCCGGAAAGACCTGCTGCTCTACACCTACCTGCACCTTGCTGCCGAAGGTTCGCTGACAAAGGCACTCGTGGACAGTAAAGTAACGGCGATTGCCTACGAAACGGTACAGCTGGCCGATGGCAGCCTGCCATTGCTGACCCCGATGAGTGAAGTCGCTGGCCGCATGGCCGTGCAGGTCGGCGCTCGCTTTCTGGAGAAACCACAGGGTGGACGTGGAGTGCTGTTGGGCGGCGTTCCCGGAGTCGCCCCAGCTCGGGTTTCCATCCTCGGCGGTGGGATTGTTGGCATCAACTCTGCAAAAATGGCCGTGGGTCTAGGCGCTTCGGTGACGATCCTCGACACCAGTGCCGCTCGCCTACGCTACTTGGATGATGTCTTTGTGGGGCGTGTTAAGACACTGATGTCGAATGCACACAACATCGCTCATGCTGTCCGGCACGCCGATCTTTTCGTGGGGGGGGTGCTGATTCCCGGAGCGAAGGCGCCGCACCTCGTCACCGAGGAAATGGTCCAGACGATGCAGCCCGGATCGGTGATCGTGGATGTCGCGATTGACCAAGGTGGGTGCATCGAGACGATTGACCGCGTGACCTATCACGACAATCCGACTTACGAGCGGCACGGAGTGGTCCATTACTCCGTCGGCAACATGCCCGGAGCTGTGCCGCGCACCTCGACCTTGGCACTGACTAATGTCACCTTGCCCTACGCCGTGCAATTGGCGAACAAGGGCTGGCGTGCTGCTTGTGTTGCGGATCAGGCGCTGGCATTGGGCATGAACACCTACGCAGGCCAAATCACCTGTGAGGGCGTTGCGACTTCGCTCGGTTATGAGTACTGCGCACTTGCTTCCTTGTTGTGACAGAGGGGCGAGGTTTTTGCCCCGCCTTTCCCCCTGTGATCGCTGATGTCCGACATTCCGCTGATTGACCTCCAGTCCCAACTCGACTGTCCTGAGGTGGAAGCTGCTATTGCGGAGCAGATTGGTCAAGCTTGCACCAACACCGGTTTTTTTGCTATCAGTGGACACGGTATTCCGGACACGACCATTGAGCATTGCTGGCAGGCGAGCTTGAAGTTTTTTGCATTGTCGGAATCGGAAAAGCTGAAAGTCCGGATGCCCTACGCAGGGTACCCCTACGGCTTCGCACCAATGGAGGCAGAGACACTTTCGCACTCACGCGGTCAGCAAGCACCCCCGGATTTGAAGGAAACTTTTTCGGTCGGCCCAAACACTCCACCGCCTCCGGGCATTTCTGCGAAAGAAGCTGTGTTTGTGTTTTCAGAGAATCAGTGGCCGCACCGCCCTCCAGATTTTCAGGAGGCGTGGCAGGTGTGTCACAAAGCAATGGCGCAACTTGCCGAACGCTTAATGATGTTGTTCGCTTTGGCCCTCAAGCTACCAAGAAACCATTTTGACGATTTCCTGCGGCAACCGATCAGCGCCCTGCGTGCCAATCATTATCCGGCTTTGATGCAGACTCCCCAGCCGGGACAATTGAGGGCGGGCGCCCACAGCGACTATGGCAGTCTGACCCTGCTGATGCAGGGGGAGGGAGCTTCAGGATTGGAGATTCTCAACCGCCAACAAGAATGGGTTCCGGTCACCCCCTGCAAGCCGCAGGTGGTGGTCAACCTTGGCGATTTGATGGAACGCTGGACCAACGGGAAGTGGGTGTCGTCGCTGCACCGCGTGGTGCCTCCGGAGTTTGAAAGAAACACCTCACACTCGCGGATGTCTTTGGCGTTCTTTCAGCAACCGGATTGGGATGCTCCCATTGAGTGCTTGCCTACTTGCCTCAATTCCGATGAAACGGCTAAGTACCCCGGCGTCACCTCCGGGTGCTATCTGATGGAGCGATTCCACAGCACGGTTCTTGATTAATCTGCTTAAAGTGACTCCGCGAGTTCCCGGAGAATGCGTCCGCCATCGCAGAAGATAGGCCAGCCATCTCCGGGCAGGATGGCTTCTAAATTCGGCAGCTCCGCCAGTCGCTGCACCGAGGTCATGGCCTGAGCGCGGTCGCTGAGTTTGGGATCGGGCAGCAGACAAAGCCGTCCACCCTCGTGTGCCCGTATGAGATCACCTGTAATCAGCGTGGTTTTTTCAAGCAGCAGGGCCAGTTCTCCCGAGGTTTTGGAGCCGTTGACCGTGAAGACCTCCAAGCCCGGAACCACCTCGTCCCCGTCCTCCAACCAGCGCTGGCAGGCAAACGGAAAAACAGCCTGTTCAGCTTGTGGGCCCAGAAGTTCTGCCCCGGTTTCAGAGGCCAACCGTTCGGCATCGCGGGTGTGGTCGGAGTTGGTGATGACGATGTGCTTGGCCCCCCCAAGGCTTTGCAAGTGCTGCCGGTCGTGATTGGACATCGGCATGGGATCGATCACCACATTGCCCTGCGGGCGCACCCAGCAGAGACCGTGGAAATCAATATTGCGGTCCTCGTTGAAAACGGACCAGTTAAAGAGATCAGAACGATGCAATTGTTTCATGATTCATTTGCTGGGTTGGGGGTTGGGGAGTTTTCGGCAACTCATGAAGGGGCCAAACTCATGAACCGAATCCGGTTCGTAATCCTCAAAATACTGTGACTCCATGGGGGCGGCAAACGTACTCTTGGGCATGGGGTTCCTTCTTCACAATTCATTCGGGATTCGCCTCCACTGGCCCCCCTCAACCCTGCACAGACGGAGGGAGTCAACCTCCTTTGGTTTTCACATGATGAAAGCTGGGTTCAGTTGTACAGCACCCTGACCCCTCTTTGCTAAAGGGAGGGAAGGCTTATCCAAAACTCATGTGGAGTTTAGCGCAATGGGGGCAGGGGTGCAAGGTGTGAATCTTCCTCCCGCACAGCTTGGACGAAGGCCCGGACTTTTGCCATATCCTTGATTCCGGGTGCCGATTCCACTCCGCTCGCGGTGTCCACGCCGAAGGGTCGGACGCGGCGGATGGCGGCGGCGACATTGTCGGAGGTGAGTCCTCCGGCGAGCAGCAGTTTGCCATGTTGCGTCGCCTGTTGCGCGAGTTCCCAATCAAGAGTTTGTCCGGTGCCACCGTAGTGTCCGGGCTGGTAGGCGTCGAGCAGAAAGCGGGCTTGGCCGTAGTCGGCAATGCTCTCGACCCGAAACTCTGGTCCCGGACGAAAAGCACGGAACCACGGCACCCGCAAGGCTCTGGCGAATTCCGGAGTTTCGTCGCCATGCAACTGCACGCAAGCCACGCCGCCGTCCTCGACGGCTCGGTGGAGGGTGTCGGCGCTGGCGTTGACGAACACGCCCACGGCGGTCACGCCGTCCGGAAGCGCTTGGGTGATTTCCTGCATTTGTCCCACGGAAATGAAGCGTTTCGACTTCGGCCAGCCGTTGAGTCCGATCCAGTCTGCCCCCGCCTCCACACACGCCAACGCCTGCTCCGGTATGGTGACGCCGCAGATTTTCACGAGGGTTTTTTGCAGGGTGGTATCGGCGGAGATTGTCATGTTTAGTGCAAACCAGTAAAATAAATGATTTTACCATCAGGAAACAGCACGGAAAAGACAACCGGAAAATGAGACCGATGCCGGACAGAAACCGAGAATTCGTGGAATGCCACGACGCAGATGTGACGCTGTACCTGCATGTCCAGCCTCGTGCGTCTCGCACGGCATGGTCCGGAGTGCAAGCGGGTCGCATGAAATTGCGACTAGCCGCGCCTCCAGTGGATGACCGCGCCAATCGGGAATGCGTTGCTTTTGTCGCAAAAACCCTGAGGCTTGCCAAGTCGAAAATCCGGATCGCACGGGGCCACAGCAGTCGCCAGAAAACCCTCGTCATTGACTCCGCTACTCCGGAAGCCACCGCCGCGCAACTCCGCGCCCTTGCCGCCGAACTGGAANCCNCCTCNGCATGAGCCATTTTTNTNGCAAAATTTTGTTTTTGTCAACACNCAGATTCTTGCTTTGTGCGGGACTGTTGCTGCTACAACTCAGTGTTGGGATTGGTAGTGCCCACGCGCAGTGTTTCTCCGGAGGAGGGNTCTCCGAGGAGGACACTGCCTTGGTGATCCGGCAGATGATGGACGGGGAGCAGTACACCGATGCTTTCAAGGAGGCGGAATGCTACCTCAAGGAGCATCCGGAGGGACAGTTCTCGGAGGAGTTTCGCTTCACGCAAGCCGAGGCGCTGCGACATGAAACGGAATTCGTCAAGGGGAATCCGCGTCCGGTCCTGCAACGCTACACGGNTTTTCTTGANTCGAACCCCAAGCATCCGCAGTTCCGGGAAGCTGCNCTGCTGCATCAGGGAGAACTGAGTCTGCGACTCAACGAATTCGCCTCGGCCAAGCGGGCACTGCGACAACTGCTCAAGGACTACCCGGGCACCACCTCAGCGAACCGGGCGCATTTTGGCCTGGGTCGGGCAGCGTTTTACTTGGGCGGTCGGATTCAGCAACAACAGGGGGAGGACACGGCCCGGCAGTGGTACAACGAAGCGGCGCAGGAGCTTAAAGGCACCACTCATTTCCAGTTGAGTAAAAAGGAGTTGCAGGAGCGGCACTGGATGCTCGGCTGGGCGTGGTGGTTTCAGGAACGTCCGGAGCGGGCCGAAGACCCGTGGCACCAGTATCGCCAAGACTTCCAGTCGGAAGGCGAAGTTTCGGCGGATCGCCGTCCGGACGAACTTGCGTACCGGTTGGCGGTTGGATTCCAGCGCAACAAGGCGCTGGGCAAGGCTGAGCAGTACCACGCGCTCGTCGTGGAACAGCATCCGAATTCCGCACATTATGCTGAATCGGCGTTTGTGTGGGCGGAACTGGCCCATCACCGGGTGGTGTCTGCCCAGCACGACCAGCCGCTGTCTGCGGAACAAGTCGCCCCTTTGGTAGCACACTACCGGACCTATCTGGCGACGCAGGACACGCAACATCAGGGAACTGCCCATTTCCGGATCGGCAGCTTGGAGCAGCAAGCGGGTCGCCGGGAACCGGCGGTGTCGGCGTATCGTGACTATCTGGCGTCCGGAGACACGGAGCAAGTCGCCGAGGTGCGGTTTCGGCTGGGCACGCTGCACATGCAGTTGGAGCAACGTCCGCAGGCGATCCGTGAGTTCCAGCACTACCTGAAAACCAAGAACACAACCCACCGACCGCAAGCGCTCTACCTGCTCGGCACGCTCCACGAGGCAGACGATCAGGACGACCCTGCCGAAACGGCGTACCAGCAGTATCTGAAAACCAAGGATCCTGCTCATGCGGACGAGGTGCATTTCCGGCTGGCCCTGCTGTATCAAAAGCGTCCGGACCCCACTGCGGCGGAGCAACACTTTGCCGCCCTTGTTGAGCAACACCCACAATCGCCGCATCGCACCAATGCAGCGTTCAGACGGGCGGAGAGCCACTACACGGTGCTGNNCTCTCGCAAGCAGGCTCCGGACAAGCAGGCGTTACGGGCTTCCGCGCAACACTACCAAACCTACCTGAAACTGGGGGGCCAGGAGTTCCGNGGCTTGGCACATTACCGCCGGGGAATGCTCTTTCAGCAAGCCGGGGATCNCAAATCCGGCATCGGCGAACTCAATGCCTACCTCAAGACTCCCAAGCCGGAGTACGCCGCCGATGCGAATTATCGGCTGGGCCTGCTCCACGAGCAAAGCGAGCAGCCGAAATCCGCACTTCGTGCTTATCGAAGTTACCTGAAAACGGGTGCTGCTACCCACATCCCGGAAGTGCGCTTCCGGCTGGGGATGCTTCAGGTGCAGCTCGGTGATTTGCAAGCGGCTGTGAAAGAATTGAACGCCTACTTGGCTACAGACGACAAGACTTATCAGGCAGAGTCCCGCTTCCGGCTGGGAACCTTGCACATGGAATTGGAGCAAGCGTCCGAGGCGATCCGCGAGTTCAACGCCTATCNCAAAACCGGAGACTCNACTTACGAAGCCGAATCCCGTTTCTGGCTGGGCACACTGCACATGCAGTCCGCACAGTATCCGGACGCGATCCGCGAGTTCAACGCCTATCACAAAACCAGAGACACGATCCATCAAACTGAGGCGTTTTANCTGTTGGGCGGGGCANATGAGGCCAGCGGGCAGCTGGAGNCAGCAGAGCAGGCTTATCTTGCTTATCTGAAAACCAACGATGTGGTGCATCGGGACGAGGTGCATTTCCGCCTGGCGGTNCACGCCCAGCAAGCGGGAAATCACGTTGCCGCCGAATCCCACTTTGCAGCGGTGGTTGAGCAACATCCACAATCTCCGCACTTGATTGAAGCCGCGTGGGGCCGCGCCGAAAATCGCTATGCCGNACTGACGGCTCAAACGCAGGAGCCAGACTCCGTATCCTTGCGAGCCAATGCGGAGCTTTATCAGGATTATCTTGCGACCAAGGATCAGAAAAACGCCGGACTCGCGCACTATCATCGGGGGGTGCTGNTCCAACAGGCTCAGGACCGCAAGCAAGCCATCCGGGAACTGAAAGCGGCGCTGAAGACTCCGAACACGGAATATGCTCCGGATGCACATTACCGCCTTGGCTGGCTGCANGTTCAGCAACAGCAGCCCAAGCAGGCGATTTNGGAGTTCCAGAACTACCTCAAGACCGGAGACGCGAATCATGTTTCCGAGCTGCGCTTTCAGCTTGGGATGCTGCACCTCCAGATCGATGACCTGAAAGCGGCGGAATTGGAGTTGGAGAAATACCTTGAAACCGATGACCGCACCTATGAGGCCGAGGCGCATTTTCGGCTGGGTTTGCTGTATGCGCAGGATGGCCAGCGGAACTTCGANGCNATTTCNGAATTGCAGAAGGCCCGTGCCTCCGATGCCGACTACCGGGATCATCCGGAGGTCATTCAGGCACTGGTGACGCTTTGTGAGCAAAGCTGCAACGCCACCGACCGCAAGGCACTGCTCGTCGAGGTCAAGGACAACCCCAAGCTCAGCCCGAAGTTGCGGGAGGGCTACTTGGTGCGGTTGACTCAACTGCGCACCGATTCCGGCGAATGTAGTGACATCCAGCAAGAACTGGAGCGTTTGCCTGTGGAAGCCGCCCTGCTAGTGCGAGCGNAGTTGCAGCATGCCCACGGCGTCTGCCGCCACAAGGCACGGGAATGGGCGGCGGCGCGTGCCGCTCTGCTCGACATTCGGGATTTTCCGGAGTATCACGCTGAGGTGTATGCCCTGCGNCGGGACAGTCATCATGAACTTCAGGATTGGAAGGGACTGGCCGAAGAGGTTGCCCACGCACANNAAACCCACCCCGACATCCTTGAATCCGGAGATTATGCGCTTTGGGTGGAAGCGCGCCGTCAAGTGCAGGATGGGGCCGGAGCGGAGCAAGCCTACGCTGCATGGCGTACACGATTCCCGGATGAGTTCAAGGCAGTGGATCGACTCTTGGGCTGGGTGGCGGTACGGGAGCAGCTTCCGGAAACCGAGCCGCGAGCTGTGCTGTACCGGGAACTGCTGGCCCTCGATTTGGATGCTGAGACTCGGACCTACGTTCACGGTCGTTGGATCGCAACCGCGAACGAGCTTCCAGTGAAGGAGCGTGTTGCACACTTCCGGGAGTTGTTGCTCCTTGATCTCAATGCAGAAACACGAGCTTATATTCACAGCCGCTGGATCGAAACGGCCGCCGGGCTTTCCTCTCCGGAAGAGCGCATTGAACATTACCGCGAGTTGCTGCTGCTGCCGTTGGATGCTGAGACACGGGCTGATGTTTACAGC
>PANO01000023.1 GCA_002707655.1 Deltaproteobacteria bacterium | reverse complement strand
TATTTCGAGGGACTCGACCATTTACTCTAAGGTTATTGGCAAGGGCGAGTGGAAACGATACCGAGTAAGCTATCAGTGCAACGAAAATCGGGCTTGGAATGCTTTCAAGCCCGATTTTGGCAAGGGCATGTGCCAAACTGCGTAGCAGAGCTGCGCTTATGGGTAGAAGTAGGGCGATCAGTGGCCAGGAACGAACAGTGTTTCGCTGCCAAGACAAAACCATCACCGCTAGTGTGATTCCTGCCGTACCGAGGGCCACCTCCCATGTAAGGGTCTCTGTCAGGAGTAGTACGCCCAGAGCCACACTGAACAGTGGTGCTGTGGCTGCCAGAGTGCTAGAGATCGTTGGCCCGAGTATGCGTGTCCCTGCCATTCCAAGGTTGGCAGATAGCAGGGGCCGAAACAGTCCAATCACGGCGAGCAGTGGTAGTACTGGTGAAGTCCAAAAGTGTAATTCTAGGTAGAAGGGTGCCGTAAGCCAGTATAATGCCGTGCTCACACCAATTTGGAATAGCGTCGCTGTCTGTGGGTCAGTGTAACGCAAGGCAATACGTGAGCATTGATTGCCAAAAGCAAACAGTGCCGCAGCAAGCAATGCGAGTGCAACAGGCAATAACAGATCAGGCATTGAAGTCACATTCTTGATGGTCTCGTAAAAAGTCAGAGGCATCAACTGCTTGAAAAAAACGGATGCTCAGAACACCGTGTATTGAAAGGAACGAGGGTGTCGAACGGTTTGATGACCCCTAAATCTGACTGTATTTTGCATGTAGTGGACTTTTTACGAGTCCATCACGATTGACCCTGCTGCGAGGTGGCATACACTCGGAATTGTTCTAATCTTCGCATCACAAATATCAGTATATCATATTGATATAACTGATGAAATACTTTTTTCGGCCAAGCACTAGATACTTCAAATCTCGTCATCAATCCCTTGCGTAAAATAGCCCAACGGTACACTCATTCCTCACTTGGAAGCACGGGAAGATTCGACTTGGTAAGTGAAGCCAATCACCTCGCAGGTGAGGACAAAGGGCAGGAGCAGCCAGCCAAACAACGGTACAAAGGCGAGTCCCATCGGTAGCCAGCCCAAGCGCAACGACATCCAGCGCCACGACTTTCGCAATGCGGCAACTTCGTCCAGATCCCTCAACTCGTCGAGGTACACATTCACCACATCCCGCCCCATCCAGTGGGCTTGCACCACCATCACCAACACCACGCCAAGCAGAGGAATCAACCCGAGCAACAGCAGGAGCAGCGGAAACACACAGGACTTGAGGGCTTCCCACAGAGCGGCCTTCATGCCGTCCCACCATGCTTCGAGGGAAAAGTGTGGCTCCTCGATTTCCCGGAAATGCCGGACCACCCGGACCACGAGGCTTTGATGCCAGAGCGAGGCGAGTTCGATTGAAAAACGCAGGGCGACCATGGCGAAGACCGCCGCCGCCGTGAGTTGAAGCAACCACAAAATCACGGTTCCGGTTGCGGCAAGCAAGCCCTCGCCGCCGCCGAACGCCCAGCCGATGAACGGCGCAAGGGCATAGAAATAGAAAAGCCCGTTCAACACGAGTACCGCGAGCACAAAGATCGCATAGTTGATCAGAAGTCCTCGGACCATCTGACCGCGCAATCCTGTGATTTCAGACAACGCCTGCCGTCCGGCTCGCAACACAGACAACGCGTGGACTCCTCGCACTTGCTCGGCGGCTTGGATCATAGAATTCTGCATGGCTCTATCCCTCGGAAATGATGTGCAACTCCATTCAGTTTAGCGCATTTGTCCAATTCAGGCACGACCCAATCTCGTCCGTCCACACTTCTACAGGTTTCTGAAATTCGGCAGGTCTGCTACAATCATTCACTCACTGGAACCGTCACCATCAATCGAGGTCTTATGTCGCAACTCAGCCGAATCACTCTGAATCCTGAGCAATGCGCGGGCAGGCCTGCATTCGGGTCAAGGACATCTTGGACTTGCTTGCTGCCAGAGCTTCTCATGAGGAAATCCTCACGGATTATCCTTATTTGGAACAGGGAGACATTTTAGCTGCCCTAGAATACGCAGCGGCTTAAAGGATGGCCCGGGGGAATAGTCGCATTTTGCACCACAGAGCCACAGAGGTCGCAGAGAGTTTTTCCTCCGTGTTCTCTGCGGCTCTGTGGTGAGTTTTCCCGCCTCTGGAAGATATACCCAATGTGAAAGGACTCATGATTTTCGACACCCAACTCAATGAAGAGGTGGATTTGCTGCGCGAAACGGTGCGGGAGTTTGCCGCCAAGGAAATCGCCCCCATCGCCGCTGAGATTGACCGGAGCAATGAATTCCCCACCCACTTGTGGCGGAAGTTGGGCAACCTCGGACTGCTGGGCATAACGATCCCGGAGGAGTACGGCGGCTCCGGAATGAGTTATCTGGCGCACATGGTGGCCGTGGAGGAAATCTCGCGGGCCTCCGCCTCGGTGGGATTGTCCTACGGGGCGCACTCGAATTTGTGCGTCAACCAGATTTTCCGCAACGGCACAGAGGCTCAACGCCGCAAGTACCTTCCCAAGCTCTGCTCCGGAGAATTCGTCGGGGCGCTAGCGATGTCGGAAGCAGGGGCAGGTTCGGACGTGGTCGGCTCAATGGCCTGTCAGGCCAACAAGGTCGGCGACCGCTGGGTTGCCAACGGTAGCAAGATGTGGATCACCAATGGTCCGGACGCCGATGTGCTGGTCGTGTACATGCGCACTCGCGGCAAGGACCACGGCTCGCGGGCGATGACGACCTTCCTGATTGAGAAGGGGATGAAGGGTTTTTCGACGGCCCAGAAGCTCGACAAGTTGGGGATGCGTGGTTCCAACACCTGCGAACTCGTTTTCAAGGACTGCGAAATTCCGGACGAGCATGTGATGGGCGAAGTCGATCAGGGCGTGTGCGTGCTGATGAGCGGTCTCAACTATGAGCGGCTTGTGCTTTCCGGAGGCCCGATTGGAGTCATGCAAGCCGCGCTGGACGTGGTGCTGCCCTACATCCACGAGCGCTGGCAGTTCGACCGCCCCATCGGCACCTTCGAGCTGATGCAGGGCAAGATCGCGGACATGTACGTTGCGCTCCAGTCGAGCCGGGCATTCGCCTATCGCATTGCCGAGAACACGGCGAAGGGTGAAGTCTCACGCCGAGACACCGCTGCCTGTCTGCTCTATGTGTCCGAGAGTGCGGTCAAGGTCACGCTGGAGGCGATTCAGGCGTTGGGCGGCAACGGCTACATCAACGACTACCCCACCGGGCGACTGCTCCGGGATGCCAAGCTTTTCGACATTGGCGCAGGCACCAACGAAATCCGGCGGATGCTGATTGGCCGCGAGCTGTTTGAGGAAACCCAATCCACATGAACACCCCCTCTTCCCGAACGGCGCTTGTCACTGGCGGGGCAAAACGGCTGGGGCGGTTGCTGAGCCTCGCTCTCGCCGAAGACGGTTGGGACATCGCCCTGCACTGTAACCGCTCCCGTGCTGAAGCCGAAACCGTCTGCGGGGAAATCTGCAATTTGGGACAACGATGCACGATTCACACTGCGGATTTGCGGGACGATGACGACCTTGCCGACCTCGTTCCGGAGGTTGCCGAGGAGCATCCCAAGCTTGCGTTGCTCGTCAACAACGCCTCGACCTATGCACCCGGCACCATCACGGAGACCGATCTCGAATTGTTCCAAAGCCAGTTCGATGTCAATTTCAAAGCGCCCTTCTTCCTGAGCCGGGATTTCCGAAATCATGTTCCGCAGGGCCACATCATCAACCTGCTCGACACCCGCATCACCAGTCACCGCAAGCACCAGTACGCGGCCTACACCCTCGCCAAAAAAGCACTTGCCGCGCTGACCACGATGGCGGCTGTGGAGTTTGCCCCGGAAATTCGCGTGAACGGCATCGCACTCGGACCCGTTATCGCCCCACCGGACGAGGCGGACGCTTACCTTGAACATGCAGCCCAGCGCACCCCGCTCCTGCACCCGGGCAGTCCGGAACCCGTGATTGACACCCTACGCTTTTTATTGAGCAACGATCACCTCACCGGGCAGATCATTTTCTGCGACGGCGGCGAAAACCTGCTGGGGTGATCGTCAAGTTCGTGGGCGAACAACTTCAGGGTTGGTCTGTTACGGGATTTGCGTTATTTCAAGCTCCGGCAACCCCTGCTGCTCGAGCATGGTCCAGCATGTACTCCCGACCCGTGAGCATGTCCTGAAGTGAACCGAATCCGTTCATGTAGTGCCCTGTGAACCCATTTGCTTCAATGCGTTTGAAAAGGTCTCCAAAATCCACAGTACCCGTTCCGGGCAGCATGTGGAGTTCGTACTCCCCGTTGTTGTCCGCCACCCGTACCTCTTCACAAAGGCTCATGTCCATCCCATCCACAAAACCCGCGATGCCGATCGGGTCAAAATGCGCGTGGTTGATGGTGAAAGACCAGCGCAGGTTCGGGGATTGAATTTGTGCAAAATAATACTTGGTGTCTGCTAGGTTATCCGGCATGTAGTGAACTTCTGCCAGTTCTGGTTCACCGTTGAGGTTTTCGAGCAACAACAGGACATTTTGCTTTTCGGCATACTCGACCGCCCGTTTCAGACGGTCAATGCTGGCCTGCATCCGCATTTTCCGGCAACTCGTGAAATGGTAACCGCCGTGAACCACGATCCACTCGGCACCGATTCGTTTTGCCAAATCAATGTAGGCTCGCAGGTAGGCGTCCGTGGCATCACGAAGAAACGGGGAGATTTCTGCGATGTTGACTCCGGAAAGAGTGTGCAAGCCCAGATGCAAGCCCTGCTGGTCACAAACGGTTCGGATGCCCTTGCAACGTTCCTCATCAAAGCTCTCCAGTCGGTTTGGAGCAATGTCCGTTTGAATGTCGAAATAATAAACTTCGTTTTCGGCAGCCCATTTGACGGCTTCTTCAGCAGAAACCCGACGACCCACATCAACCCCGATGCGATAGCGAAGATTTGTTTCCATTTTCATCAAACCTTTCATGGTATGGATTGGAACTTCCCGTTTGGCAGAACCGGAAATGATTGACAAACTTGTACGCTTTACAAAAATCTAAAATTAGCTTCTTCAGATTCAACATTTTGGAATCACACAGAACACAGAAGCAGCTCCATTATTCGACTCTGGTTCCTGACTTTCAGTAGGCAAACTCCTTGACCGCGTCTTGATTGATTTCAAATCCAAGTCCCGGCTTTTTCGGCAAGGTGAGCCACTCCCCTTCCGGATCTGGCAGTCCATCAAACACCTGACGGCAGCACTCCACGGACAGATAGTGCATTTCAACCATCCCGCCATGGGCCAATCCGGCATGGAGGTGCATGTTGAAATGAGGCCAAGCCCCGCCGTTGTCAATCCCGACATTGAAAGCCTGGGCCATTCCCGCAATCCGGATGCACTGGGTGAATCCCCCCGAAATCACAACATTGGGTTGGATGATGTCCACCGAGTTGGCAACCATCAGATCCCGGAAGCGATAGGCCAATCCTTCGTTTTGTCCACATGCCAAAGGAATACGCGTCTGTCGTCGCATCTCTGCTAGTTGCCGGACATCGTTTTGGGTGATGGGTTCTTCAAAAAAAGCGATCTCGTAGGGTTCCAAAGCCTTTGCCAGCTTGATGGCATGGAAGGGATCGAGGTTGCAGTTGGCGTCGATGTATAACTTGATTTGAGGGCCAATGGCTTCTCGAACAGTCCGGACCCGCTGGATGTCTTCTGCAAGGACCTCGTCCAAGGTCCGTATATTCTTGTTGCGGATTGCTCCATCACTCACCGTCATTTTCAAGCCAGTAAACCCGCGCTCCACCCAAAGTTTTGCCGCCTCTCCCAACTGCTCCCGCTCAAAAAAGGGAAACCCGAAGGTGGCATAAACGGGAACACGTTCACGCGCTCCACCCAGCAATCGCCACACGGGTTCCTTGTAAACTTTTCCCTTAATGTCCCAAAGCGCGACATCAATGGCAGCTATGGCATGTGCCGCATACCCCGTCTGTCCACGCGGTGAAAGCAGCCAGTAAAGTTTCTCCCAGATTTTTTCAGTGGCCATCGGGTCATCGCCAACCAGTTCCGGAGCCACGACCTTGTTGATAGCCGCTGCAACCACCTCCTCATTGGTGATGCCTGTCATGCCAAACCCAACGCATCCGGAAGTGGTCTCAATTTCCACCAAACAGATTTTGAAATGCACCACCCGATTCAAACCCAACACATCAATGGTGATGGGAACGCGGAGTGGAGTTGCGGAGATTTTGCTGATCTTCATGAAGCGCTCAACTTGCTTTTTTCCGGGTCAGCCAGCCATAAATCGCAGGACCGCAGAGTCCGAGGAAGGCCAGCAGCAGAAACAGCACCGCGAGTGGTTGGGTAAAGATCAGCCACCACTTCCCCTCAAACATTTTCAGAGAGTTCTGCAAATTGGATTCAACCATTTCACCAAGGATCAATCCGACCGCGATGGGTGCGACGGCAAAACCGTGCCGCCTAGCAAAGAAGCCGATCACTCCAAAGATCAAAACGATCCAGACATCCAGCAAGGATGAACTTAAGGAATAGGAACCCACGACGGACAACGCGAAAACGATAGGCCACAAAATGGCCGCAGGAATCAGGGAGATGCGTGCGAAAAATTTCGCAGCATAAAGTCCCATGCCGAGGAACATGAGATTGGCAACCAGCATCGCCCCGAATATTTGATAGACCTTGTCCACTTGTTCGGTGAACAGATACGGACCCGGACGTAAGCCATGGACCATCAGTCCTACCAAAATGATGGCTGTGGTTCCGCTACCCGGAATGCCGAGCACCATCGTGGGCACCATGGCACCGCCGGTGGCTGCGTTGTTTGCGGCCTCAGCGCCTGCAATTCCTTCAATGGCACCTTTGCCGAATTCCTCCTTGTTCTTGGACCAGCGGCGTGCTTCGGAATATCCGATCATGGAGGCCACAGTCGCGCCTTCTGCCGGCAGAATCCCAATGAATGTGCCAATTCCACAAGACCGCAGGATGGTCTTCCAGATTTTTTTATAATCCTCCTTGCTGGGAAGCTTGACTGCGTTCATGCCGATTGCATTCGCAATTCGATTACCGCGTTTGGACTGCACCAGCAGTTCGGACATCGCAAACAAGCCAATGAAGACCGGGACAAAAGACAAGCCTTCATATAACTCGTAGTTACCAAACAGGAACCTCTCGATACCGGTCGCCCGCTCTGCCCCGATCGTTGCCAACCAAACTCCGAAAACACCGCCGATGAGGTTCTTAACCGCACCCCCGGAGCTGATACTCGCCAGCATCGAAAGTCCGAAGAGGGTCAATGCAAAATATTCCGGAGGGCGAAACTGATAGGCGACTCGTGCAAGCAAGGGGGCAGCAATACAAAGAACTATGATGGAAAAGACGCCGCCAACTGTACTCGACACTACCGCAACTCCGAGAGCCCGACCCGCTTCTCCTCGTTGTGCCAGCGGAAACCCGTCAAAGGTTGTTGCGGCCGCTGCCGAGGTGCCCGGAGTATTGATCAAAATAGCGGTGATTGATCCGGCAAAGGTCGCTGACACATAAATAGTCGCCAGCACCGTGATGGCATGCACCGGATCCATGGTGAGTGTGAAGGGCAGCAACAAGGCGGCACCAGTGGTAGCACCCAGACCGGGAAGCACCCCGATAACCACACCAATGATCGTNGTGGCGAAGATGAGCAGTAAAAGGTGCAGGTCGAGAACGACCGACCCCATGGCTTGCAGGGCTTCTAGCATCTTCGTGCGAATTATCCGTAGTACCAGTTCAGCAAAATACCTCGCGGGAAACGAATCATCAGTACTTTATCGAAAAGCAGGAAGATCAGAAGGGGGGTGATGAGGGCAGTAGTGAGTGCAACAAGGATGCGTTTTTCACCCCATAAAAAGCACATCAGGAACATCACCACTGCAATTGCGATAAACAGGTCCAGACTTGTTGTCAACCCGTAGAAGACAACAAGTAAGACCATGGATCCCCAAGTCTGGTAAGGCTCGATCGGAATCTGTGCTGGTGGTGATCTGCGTAACTGGAGGGTGAGCAGGNCCACAAGCCCCAAATTGATGGCCATCAAGAAGATTGGAAACACACGGGGCTGCATGCTTTTACCAACAATCATAGGTGGCGAAAGCTCAAGTTGCAGGGAGAGCCAAATCACGACGATGGAAAACACCGTGATGATCCCCGGCACCACATAAATCCTTGCCTTCACTGGACTGGGTGCTCCCGTGACAGGGAGCACCTTAGCTACATGGATATAAGGAGGGGGCTAATTGATGAGCCCCATTTCCTTCAACGCAGGGCCGAATTCAGCAACCATGGATTTGATTTGCTCACCCCAAGGTCCGGAAGGCTGTGGCGAAGTCGAATCGAGGCCGGAATTCTTCAAATAAGCCTGATACATGGAATGATCCATGGCCTTCATTATGCCCTTCTCAAGTTCTGCGCGACGTGCTGCAGAGACTCCGGCATGGGTGACGAATCCACGGGTGGTCGAAAGCACAAGGTCAATCCCAAGTGCCTTGGCGGTTTTGGCCTTTGGAATCGGTGCCATGCCATTGTGAGCAAGGATGATCAGCGGACAAATGTCTCCTGCTTCGACCGGAGCAGCAGCTTCAGACAGGTTCAAAGTACCCACGTCAATTGAACCAGCCACGAGTTGGGTTGCGAGTTCGCCGCCGCCCTTGAAGGGAAGGTAAGTCGGCATCGGCTGTCCGAACCGCTTTGCCCACAGGAAGACCGTGATGTGGTCAATCGTTCCCGTCTGGGTGCCGCCGAACTTGATCTTGTCGCCCCGCCTCATTCCGGCCACAAACGCTTCCGGAGTCTTATAGGGACTGGTCTTGCAATTGACCATCAGGATTTGAGGATCATTCGTGCCGCGAGCAAGCGGAGCCATATCCTCAACTCTTAGCTTGGTCTTGCCTTTGCCCATCGTCATGGCGTGGCCTACCGTAAAAGTCATGATGGTGTTGCCATCCGCCGGTCGTGTCATGAAGTAGTTCATGGCTAGGGCACCGCCCCCGCCGCGCTTGTTCACAACCACCATGTCCTGTTTGAGGGTGCGGCGCGAACGCAGCATCATCATGCGTGAGTTGACATCCGTGCCCCCGCCGGCTCCGGCATGTGTGATGACTTCAATTGCCGGCTGACCGGCTATGGCTACCGAAACACACGCCAGCATCATCACACTGGTCAATGTGACTGCTCCAGCTTTCAGCATTCTTTTTGAGTGTCTCATTAGAGAGCTCCATTTCATGGTTAAGAAGAATGTACTCGATTGAGTCAAGCTACAATTAGCTTGACCGTGTTTAATATACAATATACAAATATTGGTGTCAAGAATATTTTTTTGCCTAATTGTAATGCAGCCCATCAACCGTCAACCATTGGCAATGCAGGTCGCTTCTCGCATTCGGGATTTGATCGCCACGGATCAGCTTCGTCTCGGAACCCCACTGCGCGAACAGGCACTCTGCAAGGAGCTTTCCGTCTCCCGGACCCCACTCCGTGAGGCGCTCAAGCAACTCATCGCTGAAGGGCTGGTCGAGCAAGTCCCGTATCATGGTGTGGCGGTGGCCAATCCGGATCTGCCCTCCGTTGAGCAGATGCTGGAATTGCTCGGTGCCTTGGAAGGGTTCTCGGGCGAATTGGCCTGTCAGCGGGCAACGGATAACGAGATTGCGGAAATTCGCAAACTGACCGTGCAGATGCGGGAAGCGTATGACCGACAGAAGCGACTACCTTACTACAAGCTCAACCAAGCGATACACCGGGCGATCGTGCAGTTTTCGAAGAATGACGAATTGATCCGGACACATGANCGGCTCAACTCACGGCTCTANCGCATCCGCTACCTCTCCAATCGTCGCACTGACCGCTGGCACACCGCCGTGGANGANCATGACGGGATTCTNCAAGCNTTGGNGGNGCNGAATGGCNCGAAACTGAACCAACTGCTGCGGGAACACCTCGGCCACACCTGGACCAAGGTCCGGGACCACTACGAACCCTGACTCAGGNACTTTCATGCCCACCCCTACCCTAGGACTGCTNCTTGGTGACCCCAGCGGCATCGGCCCCGAACTTTGTGCAAAACTGGTTGCGGAAGAGATTATGGTTAGCAACCGCCGGATCATGGTGATTGGAGACCGCATAGTTCTCGAAAAAGGGTGTGCCNCGGCAGGAGTTAACTTGGACATCGAAACGGTTGACTCATCTAAAGACCTGCCGGAATCCGGAGTGGGTTTGCTGAACCACCCCCGGATTGCGGCTGAAACAATCCAAGTNGGCNCCGCAACTGTTGCCAGCGGGACCTTCGCCCTTGAAAGCCTCCGGACGGCGCTAGACCTTGCTCGAACTGGGAGCCTCGATGGTTTCACGTTTGCGCCCTTCAACAAGGAGTCTTTGCGACTGGGAGGCAACACCCACGAGGATGAACTGCGCTTTGCCGCAGAAGAGTTGCGCTTTGAGGGTTACTGTGGGGAACTCAACACCACCAAGGGTTTGTGGACCTCGCGGGTCACTTCCCACATTCCCCTCAAAGATGTGTCCGCGCAGATCACCCAGTCAGGAATCGAAAAAGCGGTCAACTTGGCGCATCAAACATTGCTGGATGCCGGTGTGACGGAACCCCGAATTGCGGTTGCCGCGCTCAATCCCCATGCGGGAGACGGCGGCAATTTTGGCACGGAAGAAATCGACACCATCGGCCCCGCTGTGACTTCACTGCAGCAAAAGGGGCTTCCGGTGCAAGGGCCGTTTCCGGCAGATACCGTTTTTGTCCGCACCACCCGAGGGGATTTTGATGCGGTTGTAACCATGTATCACGATCAGGGGCAAATCGCGTTGAAACTGCTGGGTTTTGACAGGGGCGTTACGGTTTTAGGGGGCTTACCTATTCCGATCACCACGCCTGCCCATGGAACCGCGTTCGACATTGCGGGAAAAGGCGTTGCCAGCGTGGATGCCCTCAAGGAAGCTTGGAACTTGCTAACCAATATGGTGACCTCACGACTCGTGGCTTAGCCGGCCTTCATTCATTCAAGCAAACCACCATGACCACTTCAGCATCACCCAGCCCCTACACTGGGGTTTTTCCCATCGCTCCCACTCCTTTCAACGAGGACGAATCACTCGACCTGCCTGGACAGCAGCGGGTGTTGGACTGCATGATTGATCAAGGCGTGGACGGCATTTGCATTCTCGCCAACTACTCCGAGCAGTTCCTGCTCACAGACAAGGAACGAAATCTCCTGCTTGAGCTTTGCTTGAAACATGTGGCAGGACGAGTTCCAGTGATTGTCACATGCAGCCATTTCAGCACTCGAGTGGCGGTGGAACGCGCCGTTCGCGCAGAAGTGGCCGGAGCCAAAATGCTCATGCTCATGCCTCCGTATCACGGAGCGGCCTTGCGGGCAGATGAACAAGGCGCCTTTGAGCATTTTGCGAAAATCGCAGAAGCCATTTCCATCCCAATCATGGTGCAGGATGCCCCTTTGAGTGGCGTTGCCCTCTCCGTGAATTTGCTCGCCCGGATGGCCAAGGAACTGCCTCTGGTCAGCTATTTCAAGATTGAAATGCCCGGAACCGCCGACAAACTGCGGGCTCTGATCGCGGTGAGCGGTGGCACGATTGCAGGGCCATTTGATGGCGAGGAATCGATCACCCTGATGGCTGATCTGGACGCAGGAGCCACTGGAACGATGCCGAGCGCCATGCTCCCGGACTTGATCAAGCCCGTTTTGGAGCAGCACCTCTCCGGACGACGAGATGAAGCCGCTGCACAATACGCCCGCATCCTTCCCTTGATCAACTACGAGAACCGACAGTGCGGCTTGCGGGCCACCAAGGCGGCAATGGTGGAAGGCGGGGTGATCAAGTCGGATACGATTCGACACCCACTACCTCCCCTTCATCCTGAAGCTCGCAAAGGACTACTGGAACTGGCTGGTCCGTTGAATCCGCTTGTCTTGAGGTGGGGGCGCTGACGAGTCTATCGGGATCGTTTCATCTGAACCCGGCACACGGAGTGCTGGATTCCACTCCCCGGAGTTTCACTCAGAACGCACCTTTGTGCTGTCGGCGTGTGTTTCCGTCAAGCCCGCCGCTGACGGCCCATTCAGCAAATAATTCGGACTTGCGCTCGAAACGGCGCGGCTGCCAGTTTTTCGTCAAAAAATCCTCATCGGCATAGTATTCGGCGAGTCCGCCGCACGGGGAATGGACGTACCAGAAATACGCGGAGGAAATCGGATGCCGCCCGGGGCCAAGCTGTGTTTTCCACCCTTGGCGGCTGATGTGCAAACCTCCGCCGAAAACCTCGTGGATGTCCCTGACAGTGAACGCCACATGGTTCAGCTTGGATTTCCCTGTGGGACTCTTGAGCAGGAAGAGGTTGTGATGACCACCACGCAGTGCGCAGCGCAGGAAGGTGCCGTGCTGCGGATAGCGGTCGGACACCTGAAAACCCAGCATTTCCGTGTAAAACGACTCTGCCTCAGCCAAGTCCGGGACAAAGAGCACCACATGGCCCACATGAATCGGAATTGCCCGCTCGTAAACGGGGCTGGGTGCGTCTAACCGGTTAGGTGATCCCGGCGTGTTCATGGCCGCTCCGGTAACCGTAACCGATTTGCGTTGCGTCAGCCGAAAAGACAGTGATAATCCGTTGGGGTCAGTGATCCGGACGAGGCCATCCTTCCCCTCTGTAAACGATGGGTTCCCAGTAATCCGTTTGATCAAGGCATCGAGGTTACGTTTTCCCTTCACCCCCCACACCACTTCGCGCAGAGTCGAACCGGATTCCATCGCCGGAGGCAGGAGCTTGGCGTCATGGGGTCGGAGGCACACCTCCGTCCCGTCCAGAGTCTCAAACCGAGCGGAGTGTTTGGTGCTGGACGCCTTCCGGAGACCCCAATCGCTGAGGAACTTTCGGCACAATGCCATGTCCTCGACTCCGTAAGTGATTGCGTCAATTCCGGTTAGCATGATAATTCCATCAGGTTTCAAATGGCAAGTGTTGCCGCAAGGTTGGCTAGTCCGCGAGTGACGCTGAAGGCGGTCAGGGCGGAAGTCTTTGGGTTTTCCGGAGAGGGCAATCCCTCCAAGACGATTTGAAAATTTCCTGCCTGCGACTGCACCTCGATTTCGTGAGTGTTGCGAGCAGCGTTTGGATCGGCGCACAGTTCGACCTCAGTTTGATCAAATCCAAGTCCAGCGAGGGCGACGGTAGCTGCGACGTTCGCATTTTTCGGAAAGCGCAGTGCCGCCTCGCGTGCCGTACCGTGGTAGAAGACAGTGGCTTCCTGCAATTGATCGAGGTCGCAGGCCGACTCAGCAGGCGTGTCACGCCATGCAACAGGAGGTTTGCGTGAGCGATACCGCACTTGGGTCAGGCCGGAAAACCGCGCTGCCGCAAGCGCATCCACCGCGCCAATGGCCCCGGCGGGCAACAGGATTTGACGGCCCGACTGCACAGCAGCGGCTTTCAGGTGGTCGTACAGCTCCGCATCAGCCAAGGCACCGATGGAGATGACCATCAAATCAGTTCCGGATTGCAGCACCGTTTCTCCGAACTCCCGGACCGCAGTGTGTCCCGCACACTCGGCGACGATACTGGGCAAGAGCGCCAGCAGGTCTTCCAAGCACTCCACCACGGAAACGGTCCGCCCCGCAGCTTTCTGAACCGCTGCTTGGCGTCCGGGCTTGCACAGGATTCCAACCACCTCAGCTCTACCCTCCGAGGCAGCGAACAGGTGCCGCAACACCGTCCGGGAAATTCCGCCGTAACCAATCAATCCAACACGAGTCATCGGCTTCATTTCGTTCTCACCGGAGGTCCGGCGAAGGGAACCTTAAACGGCCCAATAGCCTGCATGTTCACCTCCACCAATGCGGGGCCATTGACAGCGAGGGCTTCCCGGAATTTTTCTCCAAACTCGGAAATGGAGGTGACGTTCCAGTGCGGCACGCTCAGCGACTCAGATAGCTTGGCAAAGTCCGGAAGTCGCAAATCCGTGAAGTAATGGCGTCCACCGAAGCGCGCATCCTGAATGTTGCGAATGACCCCGTAGCCCTGATCATTCATCACCAGCAGGGTCACATCGGCCTGTTCCTGCACGGCGGTGGCGAGTTCACCGATGTTGAGCATCAGCCCTCCGTCTCCACAGAGTGCGACCACCTTGCGCCCCTCGGCACCAAGGGCGGCTCCAATTCCCATCGGCATCCCTTGTCCGATCCCCCCGCCCAAGGCGTGGATGCCGTTGCGAGGAGCAAATATTTTCAGCAGACGATTACCCCAAGTGCTGTTCGAGATGGTCACATCACGCACCCAGAGTGCATCTTGCTGCAACTCAGTTTGCAAGGCATCAACCAAAGCGTCGTAGGGACCAAGGGTGGTCCGGAGCCGAACCTCCGCCGCTTTCCGTGCTTTCGCCAAATCTTGAGCGAAGGAGGGATCAATATGCAGTTGGCCTTGGAGTCGACCAGCCAATCCGGACAGCACCACGGCGCTGTCGCCACAGACGAATCCGGAGTTCGGGTACGACCGTCCATCCGCCGCAGAATTCGCGTCGCTCTGGAGCAAGGGGGCGGGCAAGGCTAGTTGATAATTCTTGGTTTCGTTGCTGCGCAGGCGTGAACCGACCACAAGCATCAGGTCGCATGTGCGGTAGAACGCCTCTGCGTCCGGGTTCATGTTGAATGCTCCCAGTGTGAGCGGATGATCTTCCGGTATGATTCCTCGTCCGTTAACGCTCGTGACCACGCCGACCCCGTATTCNACCAAACGNATTGCCCCCTCACGGGCATGTCGTGCGCCGCCGCCAAGCCAGAGCAGTGGNCGTTTTGCGGTGGATAGTCGTTCCGCAAGTTGATCCAGAATCTGCTCNCCAGGATGTGAAATCGCCACTGGAAGCGTTGAAAAATCGGCTGGCATTGGCAACGTGGCGGCTTGTACGTCGGCGGGGATTTCAACACTGACTGGTCCCGTCGGCGCGGTCAATGCGGTGCGCACCGCTTCTCGCAACACGCCCAGCGCGGACTCCGGAGACCAGACGCGATAGGCNGCCTTGGAAATCGCCCGCAGCATTTCNANTTGCGACTTCGCCTCGTGGATGTAGCCGCATCCCCGGTCGAGGTACGGCAAATCAATTTGTCCGGTGAGGTGCAACAGCGGCGTCCCTGCGGTTTCGGCTTCCACCAAGGCTCCGGCGGCATTGCCCGCTCCGGTTCCTGTACTGGTAAAAGCTACCCCCAGTTCACCACGAGTCCGGGCGTAAGCATCGGCCATGTTGAGAGCCCCGGCCTCGCCTCGGCTGGGCACGAAGCGAATCTTGTTTCGGCGTCCAATCGCATCAAGCATCGGCAGGTTGTGGATGCTGACCACGCCAAACGCCGTCTGCACCCCACAGGCTTCCAGAAATGTGGCAACAACCTCTCCGGTAGTGACGGTTTGCTCAGACATAGCGCGCGACTCCTCCATCGACTTCCAAGGCGGCTCCGGTGATGAACCCCGCCTTTGGNGAGACCAGAAACGCAATCGCCGCNGCCGCCTCTTCGGGTGAGCCGAAGCGTCCCAGCGGGATGTTCCGCAGTTTTGCTTGCTCTGCCAGCCATGCGTCAAGACTGATGCCTTCGGAAGCTTGAGCCTTGTAGCGCCGCCGCCACTGCTCGGACTCGACGGTGCCGATCAGGATCGAGTTGACCCGGATGCCCTTGGGTGCAAACTCCCGGCTCATCGAGCGCAGCAGGTTTTGCACTCCGGCTCGAGCCGAAGAGGTCGCCACCAAGCGAGGCTCCGGTTGCCGGGAGAGCAGCGAATTGACAACGAGCATCGAGCCGACTAGCGACTTTTCCAACTCCGGCAGAAAGGCGCGGGTCGGACGGATCACGCTGAAATACTTGAGTTGCAATTCCGCCATCCAGTCTTCATCCTCGGTGTCGGCAAANGTGCTGATGCGNGCCTGTCCAGCATTGTTAACGAGGCCGTCCACCGCGCCAAACCAGCCGAGAACGGCTTCCCGGAATTCTGCCACAGCCTCGGCATCCAGCACATCGCACGGCAGTGCCCAGACCGCATCCCCATACTGAGATTGGAATTCCNCCAGCGNGGTTTCCANNCGTTCNGNATTNCGGGCGCAAAACGCGACCTTCGCCCCTTCCTCCAGCAAAGTTTTCACGGTAGCCCGCCCGATTCCAGCAGAACCCCCGGTGACGATNATCACGCGATCCTTGAGTTTTAAGTCCATGATGTCCTTTGTTATCCTCGATGCCCTAATCGTTTGGAGATGGCTGCTGCCGCTTCCAGCACTCGGTCTTTGATTTCACCTTCCAAGGCTTCGCGGTCAAACACGGTTTCCGGACCCGTGATGTTGATGGCCGCAATGATCTTTCCGGAAGCATCCCGGATTCCTGCCCCAACACTGACCACCCCGGCCTCGAACGCAGACAGGCTGAGAGCGTAGCCCTGCTCCTGTTCCTTGCCAAGCAACCGATGGAGTTCCGGAACCGAGTTGGCCGTCTGTTTCGTGACCTGTTCGAGCATGGTGCCTTCGTACAATTGCTGCAACTCCGGCAGGGAAAGCTCGGAGAGCAGAACGCGCCCCATCGTGGTGGCATGGGCTGGAAAGCGCGTACCGACTCCCACGTTGCTCGCCAAGTGTCGGCGTCCGGCGATGCGCAGCAGGTACACGACCTCCCGATTATCCAGCACCCCCAAATGCACCGAGCAGCCGGTTTGTTCGTTCAACGTGTTCAGAAAAGGACGGACGACTTCCAACAATTCCTGCGAGGCCAAATACTCGAAGCCCAAGTTCAGCACCCGATTGCCTAGCTGATAGGTCTTGCGCTGCGGATGGCGCTCAAGGTACTTGAGTTTTTCTAACGTGTGCGCTAAACGGAACACCGTGGAACGAGGCAACTCAAGCACCCTTGCCAGTTCCGAGGAACCCCACTCCTGCTGATTGTGGGTAAACTTTTCTAGTAGCCGCATGCCTCGCACCAAACCGGGCACAAGATAACGGTCTTCCGGAGGGGATGTTTCCGTCATTGTCTTTGTCGGGAAAAGAACTCCTGTAGAGCATTGTTGAACACTTCCGGTTGCTCGATGTAGCACGCATGTCCCGCTCCTAGAAGCGATTGATACCGAGCACCTTCAAGCATTTTGGCAATCTGCTGGCTGTGTGCTTCCGGAGTGACCTGGTCGGCACTGCCGCACAGCACCAAACAGGGTGTTTGCATTTGAACAACATCTGCTCCCAAATTTCCCTGCGCGAGCATCATTGTCGCCTGTCGGTAGCCGTCCGGACGAATCTGTGCCATTGCTTCGCGCACCTGCTCGACTTGTTCCGGAGTGGCTGAACTGGAAAGCAGACGGGCCGCTCGTGCTTGAGCCACGCCTTCCGGACCCAACTGCTCCAAGTTGCGCAGGCGCTCCTGAACCTTCTCCGGAACCGGATCACCGGGCTGCATCTGGTAGCCTACTGCACATGAAGCCAACACCAAGGCTGTGGTGCGGGTGTACTTCCGGGCGAACGCCGCCGCCATCAGCGTCCCCAAGGAATGCCCCACCAAGCAACATTCCGGAATCTGCATCGCGTCCAGAAACGCGTCCAGTGCGTCGGCATAATCCTGTGCATCAGGTTGAGGCATATCCAGTGGGGTGGATTCCCCGTAGCCGGGAGCATCCCAAGCAAGTACCCGGAACTGACCGGATAGCACGGCAAGCTGGTTTTGCCACGAACCCGAGTTGGAGCCAATCCCGTGCAACAGCACCAACGGGGAGCCGTCGCCGGCTTCTCGGAAGCTGAATTGCCGATTTCCTGCGGCAATCGTCCGGTGGTCAAACGACAGGTTCATAGTCGGATCAGTTGAACACAAACCCGCCGTTGACAGGCAGGACTTGTCCGGTAACGAAACCTGCTGCTTCGGAGAGCAGAAAGCTTACCGTGCCCACCACATCCTCCGGGAACTGCGCACGTGGGATGGCCCGTCCAGTTTCGTAGAGGTCGTGCCGTGCTTGCGGAACGTAATCTGTAGATTCGCCCCGTACCAATCCCGGAGCCACGGCGTTGACGGTGATGCCGTCCGCCCCAAGCTCACGGGCGAGCGAGCGGGTCATGGCGATCACCGCCCCCTTGCTGGAAACGTAGTGCAGCAGCTTTGGCGCTCCCCACAGGGCTGTGTCCGAGGCGAGGTTCACCACCCGTCCGGATGCCGAGCGACGCAGCAAGGGCGCCAACGCCTTGACCATCAACCAAGTGCCCCGCACGTTGACGCGCATCACCATGTCCCAAGTTTCGAGGTCGATTTCCTCAAAGGTCTTGCCGCCAATGCCTGTGGCGAGCGCGGCATTGTTGACCAAGCCGTCAATTCGCTCGTAGGATTTCGCCAGTTCTGCGGAAAGCGCGTTGACCGAATCCGGGTCCGCGACATCCACAGGGAAAAACCTCGCCGTGTGCCCAGCGTTCCGGAGTTCGATTTCGGCCTGCTGGCCCCACTCCGCGTTTTTCTCGGCAATCACGACCTCCGCACCCTGCCGACCACAATCCTCGGCAAAGGCTCGTCCCAGCCCGCGTCCGGCCCCGGTGACAACGACGATCCGATCTTTCAGCAGCGACATTGCGTCTGACATCTCAAAGCTGTTGACGCTTGATCTGCGCCAGCGGATGGTCCGGGGGATAGGTCGGTTTTATCGGCTGGGACGTTCCCAGCATCACGCACATCAACGCTTCCTCAATGCCCTCGTTGACCAAACCCCGGTACACTCCCGGAGGAATCGAGATCAGGTCGCGCTCCTTCAGGTAGGTCTCCCACGTCTCGCCCTCGGCCTCGAACATCAGGCGAATCTGGTTGCCCCGCAAAATGAAGAACACCTCCTCCACATCAACATGAACGTGCATCGGCCCCTCGCAGCCAGCGGGCAACACCATTGTCGAGAAAGTGAAATGCTCGGCCTGCACGGTGTTTGTGTCCGCCGACACTCCGGCGGCTCCGGTGCCTAAGTAACGCATCTGCGCCCGGCGGTATTTCGGGTCGTAGTCCGCCTGGAACTTGAGCGCATTCCAGTCCAGCGTCCGGGTTTCGTAGCGGGCGATCTTGGCGTTCATCCACGATTCCAGCGACTCGCCTGCCGGAATCACGGGGCTTGCCGTGGTTTGGGGTTCTTTACTCATACAGTTCCTTGTTAGTGCATGTTTTCTCGAAGGGGCCTTCCATGTCCACGAATTCGCCCATGAGGTTTTCTTCCAGCCAGATCAGGGAGGGCCTGCCATCAGGCATCTCCAAACGAGCGCGAGGGGAGGTAGTGCAAAACCTTGCGTTCCAGCACGATGACAGCGACATAGGCGAGCACGCCGATCAGCGTAAGCAGGAGGATGGAGACGAACACCATCGCGGTGTTGGCCGAACCCTCGCCGAACACCAGCAAGTAGCCCAGGCCGATGTTGCCGCCGACCATCTCGCCGACCACCACACCGATCACCGCGAGTGTCGCGCCGACGCGCAGTCCCGAGAAGAGCGCGGGCATGGACGCCGGGAATTCGATTTTCCAGAAAATCTGCGAGCGTCGCGCCTTGAACGAGCGGGCGAGGTTGATCAAGTCCGGATCCACCGCCCGCAACGCCCCCAGCACGTTGACCATGATCGGGAAGAAGACAATCAGCACTGCAACCAGAATCTTCGGATAAACCGTATACCCGAACCAGAGGATGAAGAGGGGTGCAAACGCCACCTTGGGCGCGATCTGCAACGCCAGCAGGTAGGGGGAGAAGACGAGTTCGGCCCAGGGTGACATGCCCATGGCATACCCAACGACCATGCCGAGCAAAGCTCCCAGCACAAAGCCAGTCATCGTTTCCATCAAAGTGACGAAGGTGTGGAAAACCACCCGCTCGGTTTCGAGCATGAAGAAGAACTCGTCATAAACCATGGAGACGGGAGGCACGATGTAAGGTGGGACTCCCAGCCACTTGAAGCCCCACTCCCAGCCAGCCAAGGCCACCACCAGCAAAGCCACACTGGCTATGATTCCGCGCCCCATGCGTTGGGCTCCTCCCTCGGAATTCATAGTTGGCCTAGTCCTTCCAACCTACTCAACAAACTCGTTGGTGTAGAGATCGGACAGGGGCAGGGAACGGCGCAGAATCCCCTGCTCGACGTAGAACTTCTGCAAGGCCGCCAGCCGCTCCGGGTCCATCGCACCCAGCACTTTCTGTCCGGGATAGACGTACTTGTTGTAGAGTCGGAAGGTGTGTTCCATTGCCTTCTCCTTGCCCTTGTGCTGCGGAATCGCCTTCACGTACTCCACGGAGGCCGCTGCCGGGTCGTCCATCACGACCTTCAGCCCGCGCAGGGTCGCTCGCACCAGCTTCCGGACCAGTTCAGGACGTTCACGGATGG
>PANO01000022.1 GCA_002707655.1 Deltaproteobacteria bacterium | reverse complement strand
AACATCTTCCAAGTAGCGGAGCTTGATGACCAAGGTGGCTTCCGGAGCAAACTGCTCGGCGAGTTCCCCAACGCCTGCAAGGATCAACCGTCGTAGAGCCAACTTGCGTGCTTCCTCAATGCTGTTGGATTCGTTGGAAAAACGCTCTTCCTGAAACTCGACGATGCTCTCACGCGTCTTGGGCAGTTGTACGATGGCAAGCAGCGAGCGATACTCCGGGAGGCTGAGGTTGAGCCGATGGTTGATGGTGAGGACGTGGAAGGCTTCGGAAACCGTCAGGCGTTCAAGGTGCAAGAGCCGTTCGAGCAGCAGAGCGGATTCCCCATGTTGTTTTGCGGAGGTCGAAGGTTGCCAGCGTCCGGATTGTTCCCGTTGCCGGTCTACAAACAGATTCGCGGCTAGCGTGTGGAAAAAAGCGGCGGGNGCGNTGCGNATGGNTTCNGAGAGGGNCGNTTNGTCTTCCNCCNACCNCAGCAGCAAGTCGGACTCAAAATCCTCGCAATCCTCAGGCGAGAGCGATTTTCTGCGGCACAGGAGGCGGACCACGTTTTGGATCGCGTCGAGGTGCCGGGTGATCCAACTTGAGCNAGGGGCAGCTTCCGACACGGCAGGATTTAACNCTTGCTCAGCGTGGGCCGAGTCCGCTGAGGTCGGTTCCGGGAGGCTGGCGCAAAAGCAGGTCGGCGGTGATGCGTGCGCTACCGCAGGCCATCGTCCAGCCGAGGGAACCGTGTCCGGTGTTGAAGAGCAGNTTGTGATGCCTTCCGCGNCCGAGGATCGGTGCGCTGTCTGGTGTCATGGGGCGCAGGCCCGCCCAGTATTTTGGGCGTTCGTAGTCGGCGCCGTTTGGGAACAACTCGCGGATGCTCTTGAGAGTGTACTCGAACTGACGGGGACGGTGTTTGGTGTTGAAACCGACAAATGCGGCCAGCGAACTCACGCGCAGCCGATCGCCGAACCGGGAGCAGGCGATGTGAGCATCCTGATCCGAACAGCTCAGCGTGGGNGGTTGGTGTCCGGATTCGATCGGGAGTGTGAGAGAGAGTCCCTTGACAGGATAAATCGAAAGCGTTTCGCCCANGCTGCCTGCGAGTTGCGGACTCCAGCAGCCGAGGCAGAGAACAAAGGCATCAGCACTAAATTCGCCGTGATCCGTAGCCACTTTGGTAACTTGATTCCCATCCGAGATGAAATGCCGGGCCGTGACTCCGAACTGGAAGGCTGCACCACGTGCTTGGCAGATTTGTGCGAGATTTTNGGTGAACCCGTGGCAGTCTCCGGATTCATCCGTGGGACAGAGAATGGCCCCAGCCAGCGTGGTTCTCGCGTTTGCAAAGGCAGGCTCGAGTTTCACAAGTTGCGCGGCATCGAGCAACTCGTACTTTTGTCCGTCTTCGCGAAGGATGTCCCGGAGGCGGTTGCCGTGTTCCAACGAGCGGGAGTCGCGAAAAATGGAGAGCACACCGCCTGTTCTGCGGTCGTACTTCACTCCGGATTCCGCCAGCACTGCGGCCATCACAGTTTGGCTGTAGAGGGAAAGGCGCTGCCGGATGAGTGTGTTGCGCCGCCACGCCTCGGTCGTGCATTCCTTGAGAAAACGCAGTCCCCACGAAATCAGGTGGGGTCCGGGAAAACCGATGCGCATGGCCTGTTCCAAACCCAGCCACACCTTGGGCAAACTGCGCAGGCGTTCCGGAGACCCCCATGCGAGGGCAGCACCGGGCACAAGCAACCCTGCGTTGGCGTGGCTTGCGCCCTGAGCCGGAGTGGATTCGCGCTCCAATACCACGACCTCATGGCCATCCTGAAGCAGTTCGTAGGCGGTTGTCACTCCAACCACTCCTGCTCCCAACACCAACACTTTCATCGGTTCTTCACCTCCTCACCGACTGCACACTTGCCGCTTCGGAGTCAGTGCTTGGCTGCGCGGCGTTCGCGTTCACGTTCGCCCTCCTTTTGATTGAACCACTCGGAAATTTTTTCCGCAAGATCAGGACGTTGGATGCGCTCACAGAGTGCGACCATGTGCTTGTACACCTCCCGGCGTGGTTCGATCCTGATCGCCTCTTCATACGCCTTGATCGCGGCCTTGAAATTGCGTTTGGCCTCGAAATCTTGAGCCTGAAGCAGCTTGGCCTGCACCTGCCGATGGGTGGCCTTGGCCCCAAGGCTCTCCCGTAATTCCTTGAGTTCCCGGACACGACTTTTATTGTCCATCAATTCAAACAGCTCAATCCCCCGGGTAAGCAGTTCGTTGGACGGGGTGATCTCCAGCGCATAGTTCATCAGTTCTGCTGCCTTGGCCATCTGATCGGCCCGCAGTGCCTTGTCAAGTTCCTTCAAGTAACCGTCCCGGATTTCCTTGAGTCCCTTCATCGCGTCGGTGTTGCGGCGATCCAGCTTGAGGGTCAATTTGTACGCATGCTGGGCGTTACGGGGGCGATTGAAGGTCTGGAGCATTCCTGCGACACGGTTGATCCGTGCTGGTTCGCTCAGCTCGTCCAGAATCGGTTCGTACAGTTCCAACGCCTTGCGGGCGGCTCCATTTTCCTCGTGGCGCTCGGCTTCCTCCAGCACCTTCGCGATCTCGTACTCACCTTTGGTGCGTTCCAGCAATTTGTAAGCGATGAAGAAGTAAGTACGCGCTTGGGTGACCTTGCGCTGGCGCCGCAGCAGGATTCCGTAGTTGACGTTGGCATAGCGGTGGTTGGGATGTTGCTTGAGGAAAGTGTTGAGCTGTTCCTCTGCCGAGTTGACCTCCTCTTGCAGCGCATCGGTGATGATCCGAAAGCAGATCAGGTCCAAGTTCCCCGGATCGCGCTCCAACAGCTTGTCAAAAATGAGCTGGGCAGTACGGCCTTCCTCTTGATCGAGACAACTGAACGCAAGGTTCAACAGCGTGTTGTGTTCGTCTGGATGCTCTGGATCCATCGTGACTTCAATGTGTTCCAGCAGGTCTAGCGGATGAGGTTCGTCCGCTGCTTCTGCCCCCTCGGTTCCTGATACCTTGAGGTCCGAGAGGGCTTCTCCAATCTGCTCCACCGCCTCGTCTTTCAGCACTTCTGCTTTTGCAGGGGTGTCATTCTNGTCTTCCCCCTCTGCTTCAGGAGGCCGAAATTGCTCGACGAGGCTTTCGATCACCTCAGTCTCGCATTGTGGATACTTGAAATTTTCAAGGTTCTCGAATTCGACAATCGCCGAAATCGCCGACCCGTCAAAGAGCGGCACTCGCGCCAGCATGGCAGCAAGGTTGTAAGTGGCATTGCGGAATTTAGGATCGTGCTTGAGGCAATGCTGATACATGTTCCGGGCTTGCGTGATGTTCCCCTGCCGCCGATAGGCGTTCCCCAACAAATTGGCGAGATCAACGTTGCCCGGATCGCGGTTCAGGACGTTCGCTCCCAACGCCAGCAGCCCCTCCACATCCCCAGAGGATTCCATCTGACGGTAGAGGGCGAGTACCACCTGTGTGGCAAGATCGTGGTCCTCGTCAAGTGCCTTGTTGAACTCAACCTTCGCCCGGTCATAGAAACGGCTCTTGAGCAGCTTGTAAGCGTTCTCCAAGATTTCAACAACTGCTGCGTCGGATGCCGTGTAGGAAACATCCAGATCGTTAAGAAGGCTGCTCATGTTCAATTAAAAATGAGATGGGTTGAAAATCCTATTGCGGATTCAACTGAAATCGTTTACCAAAGTTGGCAAAAGGGCAAGCGTCTTGGTCAACCCCACCGTGCATGAAAGCCGAGTGCTCCCTTCAACCGCATAGAGGAATGCAGAGCCAATGCCTTGCTGAGCCGATGATGAGAACAACTGTTTTGCTACCACACCAAAAACTCCGGAAGTGGAAACCCAAGCCCGCTGCCCACCCCAAACGGCGAGGGCTGAGGATCGCAGTTTGTTGGCTGTTCGTCGGTGTCGGAATCGTCCACGCCGATTTCTTCAAGTGGGAGATTTTGGCCTACCCGGAGGGCTGGGGAACGGCCCATGTGACTTTTCCAGTCATGGGCGAAGGAGAGGTGTACAAAACCAGTTCCGGATGGTTCTGCTCTGTTGAAGCCTTCCGGACGAACATCGAGAGCGAACTGCTCTGGGAGAGTAAAACCCTGCGCTGCGTTCAGGGNGACACCGAACGCACTGTCCGGGTGGTCTGCACCGACAACAATCAAAACCGACGTTACAATACCAGCAAGGAGGATTTCGCTCCACCCGTCAGCGAGGGTTTTCCGCTCGATCCGGAACAGGGCGCACGTTCACCCTATCTCCTGCTGCGCTGTTTTTTCTGATTCGGCAAGGCGGTCTCTCCGCGCAGCTACTTATTTTTTCTCGATGGGTAGGACGTTGATCGCGTGGGGTTGCTGATCCTTTTTAATCACAGAAGCAACGGTGTAGCGGCGTCTCTCAATCTCAAGGATGCTGCTCTCGTTGAGCAGTGGGCGGGGGATACTCATGTTGAGCGATCCGCTGTGGCCCAGCACTCCATAAACCTTGACCTCGAAGACTTCTTTGCTGGTTGGGGGATTCACTGGCAAAATCTGATTAGGGTGCANCGCCCATCCGGCACTCGCGCAGGATGAGCCGTTGAAAAGCAGCCGGAACCTCAAGCTGATGACGGAGAACGAGGACGAGCATCGCGCTCAGCAGCACTCCCCGGAACGCACCAAGCGTTTCCAGCGGAACCGCATAATAGGGGAGTTTACCAACGTGAACAACTCTTGACCCGCCGCCGATTTTCATACCCTGCACCAAGAGGCGCAGTAGGATTCCGGCCTGCACAGCAGAACCAGTATTCGCCGGTTCTCCAAAACACGCCAGCCCATAATGCAGCAAACCGCCCATTCCTGTCGGTAGCGTGATCAACGAACCCTCGGTCTCGTGACGAACCGCCCACGGCAGCTTGAATCCGTGAATGCGGCTGCGCTCCCGGTGGTTTTCCAACAAAGCCAAGTTCGCCTCTCCAGCCAGAGCTTCCGGAACCAACCTCCATTCAACTCGGCGGGAATCGAGGGCATCCTCGTCGCTGCGGCTCAGGATTTCGGCTAGGAGTCCGGGAAGTTCCTCGGATTCGTCGGGCTGACTTCCCAACTGCTGCAAGAGCAGGTCGCGTTTTTCCGGCTGGTACGCGCTCACTTGTGGGAAGAAGTAGGGGGCACTGCATTCCAAAATGCTGCTGAAGGATTTTTCCAAGCGTTGCAACCCGGTTTGATTTTGACTCAGCCACTGTCTGAAGCGCTCGGAGAGGTCGGGCAAAGCGGCCCCNGATTTCCGTGAGGCACCGCCTCCAAAACTCTCTGACAATTCGTCCGCTCCAACGNGCAGGACATCACGCTGCTTGGCAAGCAGAGAGCGGGCCTTCCGGACAAAAAGNTCCAGCTCCCTGAAATCCAACTGATTGATCCACTCCGGAAACTCCGTGTGGTTTTCGGAATGCGTAAATTCTGCACGGAGGGCATCCAACCGATCCTTGTTCGCGGAGCTACGCAGGTAATCATTCAGCAATCCCTGATAGTGACGGTGCTTGAGTGTGAGGTAGGTCCAGTAAGGCGCTGAAAAAAGTTCGCGGTAACGCTCCTCGAAGAACTGCCTCGCCTTGTCCGGAGCAGCCGCGACCTGATTTTCGAGGTGCCCCGTGAGCCAGCTTCGTTCCCAGTCGGAGGAAATCTCCTGACCCAAGAGTCGTGTCAGACTCACTTGCAAATTGTGCTGATAGCGCAGGAGGTGGGCTTGCTGAATTTCTGTTGCGCCCAACGCCTCCAGCCGCTTGGCCACGCCAAGGGAGCGCAGACTTTTGAGGACGCTCCCTCGCAAGATACGCGAGGGCTGCTCCGGATCGTAGTTCGCCACGAGCTTGCGAACCGAGACAACGTCATAAAGCTGAAGTGCGTGGCGAATGGCCCGTTCCGCTTCCTGCGCCTCCGGAGCTTCCGGAAGCGTTTCCGAAAGCCCCCCCTCTGCAAGCAAGGCTTGGAGTCGTTCGAGAAAATCCTCCAGAATGGGGGATTCCGCGGGAGCAAGCTGGGCAAGCAGGCGGGACAACCCGGACAAGCGTGACACCGTGATTTCAGGCGAGGGTGGGCAGATGGACCAGTAGCCGCTCAACAATGCGCTCCGCAGTCCAGCCCTCCGCCTCGGCGACAAAATTCGGAATGATGCGGTGCCGCAAGACCGCCGCCGCAACAGCGACGACATGCTCCAGCCGCACTGCGGCATCCCCCTTCAGAAACGCGTGAGCGCGTGCAGCCCGGACAAGGTATTGCGATGCCCGCACTCCGGCCCCCCATTCGACGAAGCGCTGCACTTCCGGAAGGTTCGATTCCTGTGGGCGCGACTGCCGCACCATGGTCACGATCGCCTTGACAAGGCTGGGTGCGATGGGCACCNACATTGCCGCCGTATGCAAGGTTTCAAGCATTTCNAGATCGAAGATTGCAGGAGCCTCCTGCGGGTGTGCCGAGAGTTCCAACTGGGCGATTTGCACCTCCTCATCAAACTGAGGGTAAGTGATCTCGATGTTGAAGAGAAAGCGATCCAACTGTGCTTCCGGAAGCGNATAGGTGCCCTCGGAATCAATCGGATTCTGCGTGGCAAAGACAATGAAGGGTCGGTTGATGGTGTGGGTTTTTCCGGCAACCGTCACTTGCCGCTCCTGCATCGCTTGCAACAGGGCAGCTTGCGTGCGTGGCGAGGTGCGGTTGATTTCGTCGGCCAGCAGCAAATTGGTGAACACCGGCCCCGGAATGAACCGAAAGTGTCGCTCCCGTGCAGCGGTTTCCTCCAGCACCTCAATGCCACTGATGTCGGAGGGCATCAGGTCCGGGGTGCATTGAATGCGGTTGGACGAAAGCTGAAACAATCCGGCGAGGCAGCGAACCAGCATGGTTTTCGCAAGTCCGGGGACTCCGGTGAGCAGCACATGTCCGTCACAGAGCAGAGCCGTGACCAACAATTCCAGCACCTGCTGCTGCCCGATGATCACCTCTCCCATCGCATCCTTGAAACGCTGCGGGAAGTTCCCAGACTGTTCAGAAAGGGCAGCGGGCATGGTCGTCGAAGGTGCGGTGTCCATGGCAATGAGCTTAGATTCCGAACCCAAGAGGCGCAAGGCGATTTGAGCGTTGTGCGCCGAATGTCTTGCAACAAACGCGGGGTCTCCGTAGCGTTATTTCGTCTAAGCAAAACTCCTTGAAACCCAAAGCGTCCACCTCATGTCCGTTAACACCGATAATCCTCAAGCCCCCGCCTCTTCTGAGGGCTTGGATTCACTTGCGGACCGGACTTCTTTTTTGGACATCCCTCCAGAGGCCGAGCGACGCTATCTGGAAGCGGTCCAGCTAGGAGATGCTCCTCCCGCAGGGGTCAACAAACCGCTGGAGCAAAACAAACGCTACAACCTGTTCGTGAAACCGGGAATGCTCCGGAATCGGAAATCTCCACGCGTGGTGGAAATCGCACCCGACATGCCCACAGAAAAAGCTGAAAACGCGGCCTCCTCGGTCCTCCGGGAACTTGGCGCCGAAAACAACGACGCCCCCCCTGAATCGCCACCAACCCCGGAACCCGACCTTCAGGCAGAATCAGGCTCGCCACCCCAGACCCTGGAAAAACCGGACAACCTAGCACTAGAGGAAACACCCACAACCCCAAAAGTGAAAACGCTGGAACCTCTGCCTGTGGATTCAGTGTTGGAAGCCGGACTTGGCGGACGGGAAACCCCAGTCACGCCGATTCCGATTCTTTCTGAACTAGAAACCTCTGGTGCGGACAAACCCCCGGATTCTCCCCCCCCCGACCTAGCTCCAGCGGAAAACAATTTGAGTTGGGGGTTGGGCGTGATGGAAAAGCTCGCACTCGTGGTGATGGCCGGAGTGATCGGATTTGCTGGCTTGCTCGTGGTGGGCGGCTACTTGGAATTGTTTGACGCCAGTGTCTTCCAGCAATTCACCCGAGGGTATGTCCACCAATTTGAGTTTGAGAAGCCCTTGCGCTCGCGGCGAGCACGAAACGCCTTCAACCGCAACACGTTGCTTGTCGTGGAGGGGCGGGTGCGTAACCAGTTCCTGACCTCCAGCCATGTGGGACGCGTCCGGCTCAAGGCTCTCGCCCTCGGCCCGCAAGGACAGGTTCTCGATGAATCGGTGTTCTTTGCTGGAGTGGTGCTAAGCGACGAGGAACTTGAGAACATGGGGCTGTCGGAAATCCGTGAGCTTCAGCAGATGGCAGTTGGGCGGGATGCCCCCAACCTCAACCTGCGGAACGAGCAGGAAATCCCCTTTCAGGCAGTGTTCTTCCGCACCAGCGACGAGGTGGGCGACGTGCAGGTGAAACTGGTGAGCTACGAACGCAGCGGGAAATCCGTCTTTGTACGCTTCCCAGATTCACAGTAATGCCTTCCTGAGAATCCTTGGTTTTAGCCCGAGCGGATGATGCGCAGCATTTCCTCCGGATCGCTCACCTTGCGACGCGGCTTTCCGGACTCCTGCCCTGCCCGGACTTCGTGTTCGTCCAGACGCTTCCAGTCTGAAAAGCTCACAGTGTCCACCTGCCGCGACTCCAGCAGTGCCTCGATTTCTGCAACTCCGGTCGCTTCCTTGGGCTGCCATTTTTCATCGAGAAAGGTCTGGAGCATGGTGCGCACCGACTCCACCGCATCGGGTTTGTTGGTGCCAATCACACCGCTCGGTCCCCGCTTGACCCAGCCGGCGACGTACTCCCGCAAACACGCCACTCCGGTTTCCGGATTGAACACCTGCCCCTGCTGATTGGGAACGGTTCCGGATTTTGCATCGTAGGGCAGTCCTGGCTGTGGCAGCCCCTTGTAGCCAATCGACCGGAAGACCAAGCCGCAGTCCAGCGTGAAGGTTTCGCCGCTGCCTGCTGCACTGAGTTTTCCGTTACGCTGCTTCAGAACGTTACGCTCCAGCTTGAGTCCAGTGACTTTTCCGCCCTCACTCAAGACTTCTGCGGGCGAGGTGAGAAACACGAACCGCAAGCGCTTCGGCTTTCCGGTGTTACCCCGCTCCGCCATCTTGTTGAGGATTTCCAGGTTTTGCCGAGTTTCCCGTCCGGCGGCGTCAAGCTCTTGCTGGCTGCCCTCGTCCAGTTGCAGTTCCTCCGGATTCGCCAGTGCATCGGCCTCCGGCATTTCCAACAGTTCACGGGCCTCCACGGGCGTGAACGCGGCCTGCACCGGCCCCCGTCGTGCAATCAGGTAGATGTCTTCGATTTGACTGCCAGCGAGTTCTTGCAGCGCGTGATCGGCGATGTCGGTGACTTCAATTTCCTGCAGCCGGTGGGCGAGAATCCGCGCCACGTCAATCGCCACGTTGCCCATGCCGATGATCGCCACACTTTTCGAGCTCAGGTCAAACTGCCCGTGGCGGTAATCCGGATGCCCGTTGTACCAGCCCACAAACTCGGTGGCCGAATGCACTCCAGAAACGTCCTCGCCCGGAACGCCAAGTTGTCGGTCGCTGCTGCTGCCCACGGCGTACAGCACCGCGTCATAGTGTTCCAGCAAATCCTCGCGGCTCACGTCCCGCCCAAATTCGACATTCCCGAAAAAACGGAAACGCTCGTTGCTGGCGATGCGCTCGTAAATCTTGATCACCGATTTGATCTTCTGGTGATCCGGAGCCACGCCGCCACGCACCAAGCCATACGGGGTCGGAAGCCGCTCGAACATGTCCACCCGCAAGGGCCAGGAATCTTGCTTGAATAGTGCCTGTGCCGCATAAAACGCCGAAGGCCCGGAACCGATAATGGCGATCCGCCAATTGGGGGTGTCGAAAGTTGGTTGCACGCCCATCATGGATTTAGAGCAGAAGAGAGCTTCAGTGCGGCAAGGATTTCACGTCCGCCAGAATTGAGAATTGCATTGGCCACTTCATCACCAAGGGCACGAGCCGCTTCCAGAGTGGCAGCACTTTCGGCTTTGTGTTCGACCACTTGCTGGCCGTCCGGAGCAAGCAGTTGACCGCGCAAAAGCAAGCGTTCTCCGCGTCGTTCACACAATCCCGCCAGCGGCACCTGACAATTGCCTTCCAGCCGCTCCAGCAGGCGACGCTCGGCTTGGCAGCACAGGGCGGTGGTCTCGTCCTGAAGCGGTTGAATCAGCTCCAGCGTTGCAGGATCGTCTTCCCGGATTTCAAGCCCCAGTACACCTTGACCAAGTGCCGGAAGCAGCATTTCAGGCGGGAAAACCTCCGTGATGCGCGACTCCAACTCAAGGCGCTTGAGTCCAGCGACAGCGAGTAAGGTGGCATCGAAAGCTCCGGAGTCCACCTTGTTCAGCCGTGTTTCCACGTTTCCACGAATTGGCTGGATTTCCAAGTCCGGACGCAAATGGAGGAGCTGTGCCGCACGTCTCAACGAACTGGTGCCGACCACGGCCCCGGAGGGCAACTCACAAAACGAACCGTGCCGAGGTGCAACCAGTGCGTCCCGGAAATCCTCGCGAGCCGTGACCACAGGCAGTGCCAACCCTTCCGGAACCTCACCCGTGACGTCCTTGAGGCTGTGGACCGCAAGGTCGGCTGCTTCCCGGAACAGCGACGCCTCCAGTTCCTTGACGAACAAGCCCTTGCCCCCGACTTGCGAGAGCGGACGATCCTGAATGCGATCCCCCTTGGTTTGGACAATCACCAGTTCAACGGTCTGTCCAGGATGGTTTTGCTCGATTTGGGACTTCACCCAGTTGGCCTGCCAGAGTGCCAGACGGCTACCACGGGTGGCGATGCGCAAGCTTGCCCGCATCTAGCCTTTCACAAGGCTCAGGTGCTGCTTGCGAATTGGCTCCGCAGCTGCGGGAGCCGTTGAGAGGTCGTGCAACTCGTGGAGGAACTCCAGCAGCAGAGGTTGGTCGTCACGTCCACTGAACTTGCGAAGGGTGTGGCTGGGCGCATGCAGCAGTTTGTTGAGGATGCGCCGGACCATGCGCTGCACTTCCTCGGCTTCGGCTGCGTCCGGCTTGGTGCGCTTGAGAAAACGCTGCACTTCGGTGGCGGCAGTTTGCTCAAAGCTTTCCCGGAGTCCCCGGATGGCGGGCACCACGGAAAGCTCCTGGAACCAATGCCGCACTTGCACCAGTTCTTCCTCCAACAACTGCTGGGCTTCCTCAGCCTGCTGCAACCGTTCCTCTTGGTTGACCGAAACGACGTTTTGCAAATCGTCGATGTCGTAGCAGTAGGCTCCGGGCAGGTCATGCACTCCGGGATGGACATCCCTCGGCACCGCGATATCAATGAAGAACATCTGCCGTCCTCGGCGGTTCCGGAGGCAATTCTGCACCGTGGGCACGTTGATGATCGGTTCTGTCGCTCCGGTGGAGGTGATCACGATGTCGGCATCCGCAAGGTAGCTCTCCAGTTCATGGAACTGAATGGCTGCACCTCCGTAGCATTCGGCAAGTCTNACTGCGTTTGCAAACGTGCGGTTGACCACCATGAGCCGCCGCAGTCCGTTGCGGACGAGGTACTTGAGCACCAGTTCCGCCATCTCTCCTGCACCCACCACCAGCACAGAAAGCCCGGACAAATCCTCAAAGATCTGCCGCGCCAACTGGATCGCCACATANCTNATGGAAACCGCGTTGCTGGCAATTCCGGTTTCCGAGCGCACACGCTTTGCAGCACGGAACGCCTTGTTGAAAATCGGATTGAGCAGTTTGCCCGTCCAGCCCACCTCGGCATAAAATCGGTAGGCGTCCTTCACCTGCCCGGAAATTTGCGGCTCGCCCAGCACCATTGAATCCAGACTCGACGTGACGCGGAACAAGTGCCGAACTGCCTCGTAGTCCTCCAAGTGGTAGGCGGTGGCTGCTAACTGCGGCTCGCCAAAATCCTCGACCAGCGTTTTCAGAAGCACCCCGGANGACCTCTCGCTGCCGGCGCAATATAGCTCAAAGCGGTTGCAAGTGCTGAGGATCACCAGTTCGCGCACCCCGTGACGGGTTCGGAGTCGGTCGGCGAGTTCAAGCTGTGCGGTTTCGCCAAGGCTCAGACGGTCGCGGAGTTCAACGGGCGTTCCGTGAAAGCTCCAGCCAACGAGGCGCAGTTNCATCAGGAGATCGTGCGATACAANAGAAAGTGAACAGGTCCGGGAAAAGCATGGACAAGCCAAGGCAAATGCCGTANCTTCTAGCAAGTANCGAAGTTTACCGAAATCCCGCTCACGAAACAAGTTTCCCNGCATGTTGCAGTTCTTCTCACGATGGATTTCCGCGAACCAGCTCACTGCCCTCCGGGTGCTGTTGATTCCGGTAATCATCGCGATGATGGTGATGGGGCCAGAGCAGTACTGGATGCTGCTGGGGGCGTGGACGGTGTTTTTCTTTGCGTGCATGACCGATTACTGGGACGGGCTGATCGCCCGCTACCAGCGCAAAACCACCAAGCTCGGTATCCTGCTGGATCCGATTGCCGACAAACTGCTGATCGCCTCACTGCTGATTCTGCTGGTGGAGATGGGTCGGTCTCCCGCTCTGCCGGTGATCCTGCTCATTGCACGAGAAATAGCGGTCACAGGACTGCGGGGAGTGGCGGCAGCGGAAGGCTTGGTGATTGCAGCCAGTTCCGGAGGGAAGACGAAAACCATTTCGCAAATGATCGCGGTGGGTTTGCTCATCCTCCACTATGAAGTCTTGTGGATTCCCTGTCATGAGCTAGGCTTGGTGATGCTGTGGGTCGCCACAGTGATTTCTTTTTGGAGCGGAATCCGCTATGTTTTAGACTATTACCGGACCCTCCCTGAACCTTGATGCACCCATCACCTCAACCTGAACGCCGACCATGACCGCGATCACGGACGCCGATCAGATCAAAAAACTTGGAGAGTTCGAGGATCCCCTGACGTTTTTCCCGACCTTGGGAGCGGCGGTGGGAAAACTCATCTCTCAAGTTCGCAGTCAGGAAAAGAACGCCCCGAAGTCCGCCGTGTTCCGCAAGGCAGCAGAGTTTCGCAAGCAAGCCACGACCACCACGGAACTGGACCATTCAGGCGGACGACTGGTGGAACTCTCCGGATTCCGAGGAGGTGCCAAACTCGTCCAGCGCCTTCTGACCACCCCCCGGAACTCCGAAGCCCGACTGATTCTGGTCAAGCACGCCCTCAAGCATCCAGAGACAGACAACCCGCTCATCTTCCGGGACGCGCTTGCCCTCTGTTTCTTGGAGATCGAATTGGGGGTTCTCAACGCCGATAACCTGCGGCTGGCGCAACTCATTCAGCGGCGTTACCTAGGAAGCCTCATCTTGGCCCTCGAAGATATTGTAAGCCACGAGGCAGCGGCTTCTGGAGAAGGTTCGACTCAGCGCAAAGGCATCTGGTACCTCAAGGAAATCGCCAAGAACATCAAGCTCCGGTCCCTTGACAGCGACTTTGTCATTGACCTCCCCAGCGTACTGGAGACCGGACGTCTCCGCCGGGATGATGTGGTCCGGAAGTTTGGGGGACTCGCCGAGGTGCTGGGAAACCTGCCGCTGGCCAAGCACTGCCATGAGCGCATGCATGGTATTCTTGAGAAGGTTCACAAGCAACTCCCCATCGCCGGTTGCCATCGGAGCATCCTGCTCCGCAAGAACGTCCGCCTACAAATGGTCGCGTTCACCGCAGGTCAGCGGGAACTGGAATCCCAGATTTCCGAACAGATGGAAACGGCAATGTCGCTTCTCAAGCAGTCTCTGAAACTGCTGGGACGCACGGGAACCCGACAGGAACGAGCCGTCTGTGTCCGTGAGTTTGGCTTGCTCACGCAGACCTTCCACCAGTACATGCCAAGGCTTGGACACCAGTTGACCCGTAGCCACACCTCCAATCTTGAAATGGCGATTGGGTTGCTGCGCAAGATCGCCGGGGAACGCGGCATCCCGGAACTGCATCAAAAACTGGTCAAGAGCCTAGATGAACTGAAGGTGCTTAGGGAAGTCGCGGGTGAAGAAAAATCCGATGCGGAAAAAACTTCTCCACTCGATGAGGAACCCGTCAATAAGTTTTTTGATAAAGAGGTTCCGGAGGATCAAAGCTTCCGCTCGGATCATGACGAATCTGGAAACAAACGCCCCAGCTTCTTCGAGAAACAGCTTCCCAAAGACCTGTAACTCTGAGTGCTACAGGTGGCCTGTCACTCCCATCGGCCTCTGGGTTTGTCGGTTCCCCACTCGACAAGGATGTGCTAGAGTGATTCAAGAACTGGAAACGCCATGCCTCGCGCCTACCCTCAAAAACCGGAAGCGGTTTACCTCTTCGGCACCTGCCTGATTGACCTCACCTATCCCGATGCGGGAATAGCCGCGATTCGGATGGTCGAGCGCGAGGGAGTGCGTGTAATTTTTCCGCAAGACCAAACCTGCTGCGGACAACCCGCCTACAACTCCGGATTCTCGGAAGAGGCGCGTCGGGTGGCTTGGCAGCAAGTTCAAACCTTCAGCAAGCCCCATCCCATCCTTGTGCCCTCCGGATCGTGTGGAGGCATGATGAGCAAGCACTACGAGCATCTTTTTCACGACGACCCGCGACTCCCGGAAGTGCAGCGATTTTCGGAGCGTATTTTCGAGTGGTCAGAATTCATGATCAACGTCCTCAAGGTGGAATTGGAGGATCACGGCCCGCCAATCCGGGTGACGTGGCACACTTCGTGTCATGCCAAACGCGAAATGGGATTGGGCGACGAACCTAAACAACTGCTGCGGCAACTCCGAAATGTTGAGTTGCTCGAACTTGAACGAGAGTACGAGTGCTGNGGATTCGGTGGCACCTTTGCCGTCAAGCAACCGCAACTGTCCGCAGCAATGGTGCAGGACAAGGTGACGGATGTCTGCAACACCGGGGCAGAGTGCCTGCTCAGCGCGGACTGNGGCTGCCTCATGAACATCGCCGGAGCCATTGAGCACGAAGGGCACCCGGTGCAATCGAAGCACCTCGCGCACTTTCTTTGGGAACGCACCTCAAACCAAGGAACCCTATGAGTTACACGGAACTGGTGGAAGCTANNNAAAGCACCTCCCGTTTGAGCAAAAGCAGGAATTGCATGGCTTGATTTCACGCTACCTGATCGAGGAACGCCGGGAGGAGATTCTGGAGAACTATCAACTCAGCATAAAGGAACTGGAATCAGGCATCCTGACTTTTACCGATGATCTCAGCAAACTCCGAGAAAAAATGATCATCAATGGAGATTAAGTTCAGCAGTTCCTTCAGGCGTTCTTTCAGAAAGCAAACCCGGGAACACGCACAACTTGAAGCTTCCTTCTGGGAACAACTGGAGCTTTTCATTGAGAATCTCTTTCATCCAGCTCTGCGCACCCATCGTCTCTCGGGAAAATTGAAAGGTCTTTGGAGTTTCAGCATCTGTTACAATATGCGAGTTGTATCCACCTTTCTGNAAGAAAAACNCAAACGAGCCTTGCTGATCGTCATGGGCACACACGACGAAGTTTACTGACCAAATTTTTATGCACGAACCTTCCGCAACCGTCTTCGCNCAAGAATCCGCCGACGCCCTAGCGAATCCGCAACTGCGGCGCAATTTTCGGCGAGCGATGGACGGGTTGATGGCAAAACGCCGCGACCAGTTCCCCGTTCCGGAAGACACTGAGAGCCTGCGTGAGTTAGCACGACGCATCCGCAAGAACGCCCTCCGCAAGCTCCCAGAATTGCTGGAACAACTGGAAGCAAATTGTCAGCAAAACGGCATTCAGGTTCATTGGGCGGAAACCGTGGAGGACGCCAACCGCATTGTGCTGATGATTGCCCAACGGCATCAGGCGCGGTCTTTCGTCAAGGGGAAGTCAATGGTCACGGAGGAGATGGAGTTGAACCACTTCTTGGAGGCCCACGGCATCGAGTGCTTGGAATCCGACCTTGGCGAGTACATCGTGCAGCTCAATCAGGAGCTGCCTTCGCACATCATCATGCCCGCGATCCACCTCAACAAGGNGCAGATTTCAGATTTGTTTCANGAGAAAGGTGTGAGTCCGGAACGCACGGAAAGCGCGGATGAGATGACCGCTCTCGCCCGCGAGGTGCTGCGCCGCAAGTTTCACGACGCGCACCTCGGCATTTCCGGAGTCAACTTCGCGGTCGCCGAAACGGGCACGCTCTGCTTGGTGGAGAACGAGGGTAACGGGCGTTTCTGCACCACGCTGCCGCCGGTGCATATCGCGCTGATGGGCATTGAGAAAGTCGTGGAACGGTTGGAGGAGGTGCCGCCGCTGCTGAGTCTGCTGACACGCTCAGCGACCGGTCAGCCAATCACGACCTACTTCAACATGATCACCTCTANCCGCAAGGCAGGNGAGTTGGACGGGCCACANGAGGTNCATTTGGTGCTGCTGGACAATGGGCGTTCGCAGATGTACNAGGACGACCTGCTGCAAGACACGCTGATGTGCATCCGCTGCGGCGCGTGCCTGAACCACTGTCCGGTTTACGCCCGCATTGGCGGACACGCTTACCGCTCCGTTTATCCCGGACCCATCGGNAAAATCCTCGCCCCACAGATGAAAGGCTTGCAGCAAGCGGGACACCTTGCCTCCGCATCCAGCCTCTGCGGCGCGTGTGTCGAGGTCTGCCCCGTCAAGATTCCGATCACCAACATTCTCCTCAAACTGCGTGAGCAGAAATCTGCCGCAGGGCTCCGGGAATCAGCGACTTCTGCAAAGGGGTTNAAAGCACGGACGGAGCTGTGGNTTTGGAAAGGCTGGGCACAGATTTTCAGCCACCCCGGGCTCTATCGACTCAAGGCCAAGGCGATCACCCGCATGGGCAATGCCGTGCCTGCCAACGCTCCCATTCTGAAGGCGTGGACCTCTGTGCGCAGCAAGCCGAGCTTTGCCCCNAAATCGCTCCACGAACTCACCCAAGACGCAGGGATTCCGGATGCCTGACACCACCGAACCCACGCCCTACGAAACCCTCACGCGCAGCAACATTCTCCAGCGCCTCAAGCGGCGGACCGTGCGCGAGGCTCCGGAGCGGCTGAATTATGGGGTGATCGAGTCTAAACAGTGGGAGCCGCGAGAGCGAGCCCGGAGGGTGCAGGAATTGCTGACAGCCGTTCATACCNAGGTGGTCGAATGCACCGAGCGGAGCTTTGGGAAAGTCTTCCGTGGGGTGGTTGCCGATCAGGGAATCCAACGGTTGCTGGTTGGTTCCGGATCAAAACTGGAGGCCAAGCTAGGGTCTTTGAAAAAACGCACGCCCCAAATGATTCCGGAACTAGTGCCCTACGCCGAACCGCTTGAGCAGTCCAAGGATTTGCTCTTCGGAATTGAGGCAGGAATCACCTCTGTGCGCAGCGGCATTGCCGAAACCGGGACTCTGGTCGTTTGGCCGACGCCACAGGAGCCGCGCTTGCTCTCGTTGGTGCCGCCGCTGCATCTCGCGGTGCTGTACGCCTCGACGATCCACAATACTTTTTTGGAAGCCATGACCCGCGAATGCTGGTCCCAGGCAATGCCGACCAACGCGTTGCTCATCTCCGGGCCATCAAAAACCGCCGACATCGAGCAAACGCTGGTGTACGGGGTGCATGGTCCCAAACAACTGGTGCTTTTCCTGATTGACGATCTCCGGACAAAAACATGATGACCACAACCGAACCTCAACCCATATCCCCCGCAGACGAGGCGGGGCAAACCTCCACAGACGAGCTCTTGAGTCGGAACGCTGAGCGCGTTCGCTTCATGATCTTGGTGTACTGGATTCTGTGGAATCTGGGGGTTGATGTGTTTCTCGTGATGCCACTTGTGCGGCTCACGAGTTTCACACAACACTACCCTCTACTCTTCTCGAATCTCATCCTCTCCGCAGCAGCAGCATTGTGGCTTTGGAGAAGAGCGGGTGCTGGCGTAGTGGACTAAGCGGAAGGGGTTTTCTTGCCGTGCGGGTCGAATATGTAGTAAAGCCAACCCAGTACGAAGGGCAGCACAACCACAAGGCCGATGATGAGCAGGGTGAGCTTGAGAGATAACACAGTCATGGAACAACTCCTTTGGAAGTGCGTAAGACGATCAACGGGCCTTGGCCTGCTTGATCGCACATGCAAGCAACATGATATGGGAAGACGTCTGTCATTTCAACCCCTTCTTTCCCCACTACTGAAATTGATCGTGCCCTTGTCGATCCGAATCCCCAAAGCACACCACCTGCGNCTGCTGTGCGCGATTCTGNTCNTGTGCGCGAGTACTCANGCCCTAGCGGGGCGTGTTTTGGTCAGCACCTCCAAACCTGTTGGCGAGGTACCCCGGACGCTCGTGACCCTGTTGGGCAACCGCCTTCAGGAAATCGCCACTGGCGATGCAGACCTGCTGTCCCCAAGGTTGCTGCGTCCGCTGGAAATGGAGGGGTTTTCCTCGGCGGATCCGGACGATTGTACTTCCGCACACTGTGATCGTGTCTTCCGGGAGCATTTCTACACACTCCATCTGCTCTACGAGGCTTCGGACCTGTTGTTGCTGCAAATCGTCACTGAGCAACAAACCACGCAACTCCGGCTCAAGCGCGTGCGTATGGACGAACCGATGATTGCCACCGCGCTGGCAACGGAAATGTGTGTGGCTTGCACAACCCCGGAACTGCTCACTCGGCTCGTCCCGCTCTTCAACAAAGTCTGGGGCACACCGCTGGAAATCCCAACCGTTGCGGAACCGGAAACCCCGCCCGCAGAACCCGAACCGCCCGCTCCAGGAAAACCCACTGCGGAGGAACCTGTTGCCACACCACGAGAAACCTTGGCCGAGNAACAGCCACTTCCGGATGAAGCGGACACTCCTACATCGGAAACAGTGGAGGACACTCATCCAGAATCTCCGACCCGTGATCTAACAAAGGAATTGCTGGAAGAGTTGGAGCAGGGAACCACCGAACTGCCCCTTGATGAGGAAGTTTCTCAAGACGAGTACGCAGAGAAACTCCGTCCGGAAGCCGACACAGAAACGTTCGAAAAGCTGTTTGAGCACCCCGCTCCGGACCCCTATGACGTGGCGGCTGCAGAGTACAACCAGCACCTGATGACTATGCTCCAAGACGTGAGTTACGCTCTGCAAGTTTACCAGACGGGCATGAAAGTTCTGGTCGAACTCGAAATTGGCGCAAAGGGTGAATTGCTCAATCAACGGCTGCTTGAATCCAGCGGACTGGAGGATTTTGACCAGTTGGCACTTGAACAGGTTGAATTCATGCAGTTTTCACCACTTCCAGAACCCATGGTGGAATTCGCTCCCCATGTGGTTCATGTTTACTTGCAAAACTCCTCCCGTTAGTGATTGGCATGGCTCGTGTTGATGACGTGGACTCCGTTGAAACGGACGATGCAAAAAAACCAGCCTCCCGAGGCTTGACGCACATCAATTTCGGAAAAATTCAGCAGCACCTTGTGGGACTCACGGAGGAGGTGCGCCGCATCCACAAACAGTCCATTGTTGATAAGCTGAGAGGGTTTCTCTTCAGCGCAGACGAAGAAGAGAACTTGGAACACGCCGGGCAGCTAACGGGCCGGGTGCTGCTCCCCTTGCTGGAAGAACGGCAAGCCAAGGGCTGGATCGACGCCTTGGAATCTGATCCAGCAGTGCTGACCCCTCGGATTCAGTTGATCCATGCCGCCCTAGCCTCGCGGAAGAAGGCGAACTTCAACGTCTACCGGGACTTGCTCATCCANGCCTCGCTCCCGATTTACATCGGGCACGTCACTCCCCGGAACCTCCAGTTTGCCGTGCAAGCCTATCAGCGCTATCTCAACCGCCTGATCCACTTTGGCAAGCACAAGATCGTAGCACTGCGCTCCAAGCAGTTGGGTCGGGTCAACATTGACCGACTTTCCATCAAAGANCTCGTGGACGGTTNGGACGAAGATGAGCTTGATCCGGAACATCAGGTGATCGGGCAGGAGATGCGCTGTGCCAACCGCATGGTCCGGCAGGGCGGCAACCTCATGAAGCGGCTCAAGGCCGGCTTCACTATCCCGCTCGACCTCTCGGACCTCAACCGCCAAGATCCTCGCATTTTCGAGGGCGGGTTTCTTGGGGATGTCGAAGCCAACCGTGTAGTTCCTGACAAGGAGGCTCTACTGGCCCGCAAGGTTGCGGCCACTCTGGAGTTCATCCGCGAGGTTCCGTCCCTGCACTCGCTTGGACTGATGGTCGCCTCCCGGATGCAAGAGACCGAGCCGCACTCCGCGCAGTCCTACCTGATGGAGGCACGCATCCGGCTGGAGGCCACCCGGCTCTACATCCTGCGTTACGAACACGGGGACCCCACCGCCCGGCCTGGAATCCCTCCGACCTTCCGACAGGCGTTCAACGCATTCCGCAAGGGTTTGCAACTCATCAAGATCGACCAACCCAAGGATCAGGACCTCTCCGCAATGGGCGAGTACATGGACCTCGTGCAGTTCGTCCATGTGCATCGTCCGCTGCTGATGATCACTCACGAAGCCCTACAGCAGATGATCCGGGTGGCCCACAAGGCCATGCACGCCGCCGCCGAGCGCGATGGGCGCTACAAGCCCCGGCTCCAGAAAATCCGGGAACTCATGCGCCGTTATGGACTGGCCAACGAGATCTGATGCTCAGCAGCTTTCCGCACACCCTCAAACGCTTCGGACTCGATGCCGATGTCCGGGTACTGCTCGACCTCTACCGCACCTTTGAGTTGGGCTTGGTGAGCAACCTTGGCTCGCTGCACGATGTCTCCCGGCTGCTCGTCTGCAAGTCCAAGCGGGATTTCGCACCCTACACCCTCGCGTTTTGGGAACACTTCCTCGGAATTGATGTCAAAGCCCACCGCACTCTCAACGAAGCCGTGCGGAACTCTCCGGCGTTTGAACACTGGCTTGCCCAGCAACTCGACACCGATAAAGCCGGGGATGCCGTAGACTGGGAAGCACTGGTGGACCGCTTCCTCAACGAAGTGATGGCCTCCGATCTTCCGAAAAACATCATCAAAGAACTGGACGCNCGCGAGCATTTGGACAAGGACAACCCCGACCTTGCGGACTCTGCCACAGGCNCCGGCGGCGGCCCGCCGAACCGCTCCGACAAGCTGGTGGACTACTCAGGAATTTCAATGGAGGAACTGCTCGACCGCATGAAGCNGGTGGCCGAACAGCAAAAGGCACCCCACAGTGGNGGCGGGCACTGGATCGGTAGCCACGGGCATTCACCCTACGGCCATTCTGGACAAGGCATTGGGGGCATCCGCGTCGGCGGTGCCGGACACGCAGGTTCGGCCCGCAAGGTCTTGGGCGATCCTGAGTTTTATCCGGTTGATCTGGACGCGCCCCTCAACGATGATCACCTCGATGCCGCACTGCAAGCCCTGCAAGATTTGCACGACTCCTCCGACGACCGCCGCCTTGACATCAACCGGACGGTGGAGAACACCGGACGCAATGCCGGAATCGTCGTGCCCCACTTTCTCCGGGAGCAGCTTGACCGCACCCGCGTGATCCTGCTGCTGGACAACGGTGGCAACTCTATGTGGACCCACGCCCGCAAAGTGCAGTCGCTCTTCGGCAAGATCAAGCGGCGCTTCCCCCATGACCTCAAATCCTACTACTTCCACAACGCGATCTACGATCAGGTGTATGAGGACGAAATGCGCCGCAAACCGACTGCCCTGCGCAAGCTGCTCGAACACAGCCCGGATTACCGCGTCTTCTTCGTGGGGGATGCCTACATGGGCGCTCACGAGTTGTTGGCCCCCTTTGGCTCCATCGAGTANCGCGAGGAATCCGCCACTCCCAGCGTTCGCAACCTGCAAACGCTCCGGGATCACTTTCCCTACATGATGTGGCTCAACCCCACTCCCGCCCCCTACTGGTCCCGCACCGTGGCCCCGTTCATTCAGGAGGTCATGCCGATGGAACCCCTCACATTGCACGGCATCGCCAACGCCGTCCGCACCTTCAACCAAACCCGGCACTTTTAGGGACGGTAGACAAACTGGTAGAGTGTGTGTTCGGGGCGCGAGCCAAAGACCAGTCCCNCAACCTCCGGGGAATACGCAAGCGTTTCGGTATTCTCGAAAAGAACAATGAAGGACGAGATGACTTGGTGTTCGCGCTGGAGCTCTTCGTAATGCTGCTGGCGCTGCACCACGTCCGCAAGGCGAATACCCTCCAGCACACGCTGCGACCACGCTTCCGGAGTCGCCCAGTTGTTGCGGTAGGGAAGCGAACGCGGCTGTGAGTCGCTGGNGGGGTTGTAGCCAAAAGCGATGGCGTTATTGTGAGGGTCCGGATAGTCCGGATACCACACACCGAGGTAGAGATCGTGCTGCCGAGTCTTGTAGCGTATGAGCGTGTTTCTCCCGGAGTCCAACACCAGCTTCACCGCAACCTTCGCCTGCGCAAACGCCGCCTTGATCGAGCGGGCCATCGNNTGAAANGGAAAGTCGNGGTCGGCGTCCAAGCGCACGGAAAACCCGTTNCGNAGNTTCGCATCGGCCAGCAGTTGACGGGCNCGNGNCACNTCCCGNCCAAANCCNNTCTGNTGCAAGGCACCCAGCAANCCGGANGGCACAAAGCCCGGATGCATCCGNACTTGCCCCTCAAGGTGTTCCTGNAAACCCTGNTAATCCACCAGCCGCCGCAGGGCTTGCCGAACCTTGTTCTTCCGCAGGTGCGGGTTCTCCAGATTGAGTGCCAAATAGTAAACTGCACCCCGCGGCACCGTTTGTTTCACCAATCTCGTTTTTGCCAAGCTGGACACTTCCTCCACCGCCAACCCACGAGCGATCTGCACCTCACCTTGCTGTAGGGCTTTCAGCCGTGACGCGGATTCCGGAAATTGCACAAACTCCACGCCTCCGATCATCGACATCCCATTCCAGTAAGCGGGGTTGCGCGTGAGTAAAAAACGCTTAGAATTCCACGTTTTCCAAGCAAACGGACCTGATCCGGCATGGTGTTGGGCCAGCCACTTTGCCCCCAAGTCCCCCTGCTGCTCGTGCTTGAGGACGAGGTCACGCTGGACCACAGAGGCNATCGGCATCGTCAAGGTGTTCAGCAAAAAAGTCGGCGCCATCGGCATCGTCGTCTTCAGCACTAAAGTCCGGGCATCCTGAGCTTGAATCAGGGCTTTCGCCGTTTTCGCGGTCCACCCCAAAAACCGGAAAGGCACGGGCGAAAACTTGCGCATCTGGATCATGCGATGCAGGGAAAAGGCGGCATCGTGTGCGGTGACAGCGGCTCCGGAAACAAACTTGGGATCGGTGCGTAGCGTGAATGTGAAGGTNTGCTGATCNGGGCTGACCGTCCAAGACTCCGCCAGCAAGCCGTAGTGGCTTCCGGGGGTGCCCGGATCGTACTCGACCAACCGATCATAGGTGTTGCCGATAATTTCTCGCGACAGTGGCCCGCTTGCACGGGCCGGGTCGAGGGTGCGGATTATCAGNTCCACCGCCACCCGCAGGCTCTCGGTGCGATCCTGCCCAAAGCTTCCAGAAGCTAGGCTCACAACCATCAGCAAAACCAGTCCGATCCGAATCCTCATGGGCTTTATCTTTATCATCCTCTTATTTCGCAGAACCNTCCNCCAAGAGGCAAGTCCACAACAGTTTTGCTGCTCGATCTTGTCGGATGTTGAGTTCACTGGAACGATACGCTAAATTGTTATGNGGTCATCTGGCATTGACTGTTGGCCCTGCCACGCCTTCCTTTTCGAGAAGCGAAAGGAGCGGANTGTCTCTGCCCCGCAGGAATCGAATAAAGAAATAGCTTGAGCGTGACCACCATTTTATCGCATTACTTGAAAGTGCTTCGAGACCTGAAGGCGACGAAGCCTGCGTATTATTACCTTCACCTCTTTTTTGTCGCCGGCGCAGTCTTCGTCCTGCTGCTGGTGCTCTTGCAATCCTTGGTCGGGGGCAACTGAGCCCTCGTCCGGGAGCAGCCCGAACCCTTTCCACGGAGGTCCATGTTCCGACTCAGACTTGAAGATGCGTTCATCCAGCAACTCAGCGGAGACACCCGCAAGTGGTTGGGCAACACCATGACCGCCATGCTTGTTGCCGATGGTGCCATTGGCCAAGCAGAGATGCCTGCGCTGCGCGATGCCCTTGAATTGCTGGAAACCAAGGAAGAAGCCGCCGCCCTGATGGAAAAGGTCAAGACCAAGGAGACGATTGAAATCGTGGACTTGAAAGACGAACGTAACATTTGCGCGATCGCCTTTTTCTTCCTCTCTTCCATCATCGTCATGGACGGCAGGGTCACGAAGAGCGAGGCCGAGATGTTCAAAAAAGTGGGCGGCAAGTTGGGCTTCAACCGGGATTATGCCCGTCAGGTGCTGGAATGGGCCACCGAGCAGATGAAACTCAACAAGCGCCGCAACGCCATGATTGAGGAAGCCTCAGGGCTACGCGCCCAGTACTCCTGAGTAGCGGATGGATGCCCGCATCATTGACGGGCTTGATCAGGTCAGCCCCGANNCCTGGAATGCNCTNATCGGGNCNAATTTNCCCTTTCTGGAACANGACTTCCTCCGCACTCTGGAGGAAACCCGTTGNGTTGGTGCANACACCGGCTGGCTCCCGCANCATCTGCTGCTCCATGACAANGGNCANCTNGTNGGTGCNGTTCCNCTTTACCTGAAGACGGACAGTTACGGAGAGTACATCTTCGACTGGGAGTGGGCNAACGCCTACCAGCGCCACGGACTCCCCTACTACCCCAAGCTCACCTGCGCGATTCCCTACACCCCGGCGACCGGGCCTCGGCTCTTGGTGCATCCGAAGGCTCCGGAAGTTCAAGTGCAAGCCCGTCTGCTTGAGGAAGTGCGCACACTGCTGGACTCGTCCTTCAGCAGTTCCCTCCACTTTCTCTTCATTCCAGAATCCGAAGTTCCGGCNTTCAAAGATGCCGGATTCATCATCCGGCACAGCTACCAGTTCCACTGGAGCAATCCGGGCTATGCCGACTTTGCCGAGTTTCTGGAGGCTCTGAAAGGGCGGCGGCGCAAGGAGATTCTCCGGGAGCGGAGGCAGGTCCGGGAGCAAGGGNTGGAAATTTCATGGATCAGCGGCGACACTCTGCAAGGGTGGCACGCCGACCTGTTCTATCGTTTCTACCGAACCACCATTCACCACAAGTGGTCGAACGCCTACCTCACCCGTGGATTCTTCCACAAGGTGTTTGAGCGCATGGCCTCGCAGGTGCTGCTCGTGTTGGCAATGCAGGACGGGGAATGCGTGGCCGGCACCCTCAATTTCCACAAGGGCAAGCGGCTGTACGGACGTTACTGGGGNTGCACACAGGAATTCCGCAGCCTCCACTTTGAGCTGTGCTACTACCAGACCATCGAGTACGCGATCCAAAACGGCATCGAGCTTTTTGAAGCTGGAGCGCAAGGGCCGCACAAGCTCCAACGTGGTTTCCTGCCGTCGCTCACCTACAGCGCCCACTGGATCGGCGATCCCGCGTTCCGCAATGCGATCTCCGAGTTCAACGCTCGCGAGCAGCAAGCCATCGCCACTGGGTTTGCCGAAGCCGAGGAGGGTCATCCCTATCGCAAGGCTGCAGCCTCTCCCTCAACGNCACCTCAGCCCGTTCACTCGATCAAGTCGTAGGCTTGCGTGGTCAGGAATTCCTCAAACGTGTCGGAGGTGACCAGCGACTCGAACAGCTTGGTGGCCTGAAGCGTACTCTCCTCGTGGTAGGCGGCTCCGTGTTCTTTGCGGATCACTTCCAACTCTTCCGGAATCATGGTGCGGATCATGTCGGTAGTGACCTTGCTACCATCGTCCAGCTTGCCTTCCGGATGCCNAATCTACTGCCAAATCTGCGACCGTGAGATTTCGGCGGTAGCTGCGTCTTCCATGAGGTTGTAGAGCGCGACTGCGCCGTTGCCNCGCAGCCATGCTTGGATGTATTGAATGCCGATACGGATGTTGAGGCGGACTCCAGCTTCGGTGATTTGGCCTTCCGGAACTATGAAATCAAGCTATTGTTCCGGAGCCACGTTCACGTCTTCGCGCAGGCGGTGCTTCTGGTTGACGCGCCCGTCCTCGAACTGCGCGGAAAAGACCTCGGTGCAGGTCGGCACCAGGTCCGGATGCGCCACCCACGAGCCGTCAAAGCCGTCATTGNCCTCGCGCNCCTTGNCCTCGCGCACCTTGGCAAACGCCGTCCGGTTGACTTCCGAATCCTTGCGGCTGGGGATGAACGCTGCCATGCCACCAATCGCATGGGCACCGCGCTTGTGGCAGGTGCGCACCATCAACTCCGTGTACGCCCGCATCATCGGCACGGTCATCGTCACCTGCGAACGATCCGGCCAAAGGAAATCGGGATCGTGGTGGAACTTCTTGATCGCGCTGAACATGTAGTCCCAGC
>PANO01000021.1 GCA_002707655.1 Deltaproteobacteria bacterium | reverse complement strand
GTCTTGAACATGCGGCGGTGGTGGAAAATCTTGGCGTGGCTGATCATTCGGGCTTCCTGTCTTGGTCGTGCCTGCAGTATAGCACAGGTGGTTCTATTACCGATAGGGTCTAAAAGGAATACTTGGTTTCAAAATAGATGCGGTCGTTTTCGTTGATGTATTTGAAGAAAGCATTGTCTCCAGATTGATAAACCATCACACCACCCGTGACAGAAAACGCATCCATCACATCATATTCGAGTGAAGCGCGATTGATTCCGCCTTCTTCACCGTGTTTGCCGATCATCATGCCCACCAAATTCAAATGTACAGTTTGGTTTAGATAATCCTGTACAAAACTGATCGTGGAGGCGAGTTTAGTTTCAAGCTGCAAATCTGGGCTGGCTTCCAATTTTTTATCAAAATCATTCAAATGCTGCACTCCAGACTCGAGTACTAGTTGCGTGTCGTTCCACCCAGAATATTCTGCACCCAACAAAACATCTGTCCGTGCAAATTTTTTGTCAGTGACATTGAGAAACTCCATGCCGTGCAAAGTCGCGGCTTCTATTTTCCACAAATAGCTTCCAGAAGGAACACTCAAAGTGGCTCCGAACATGGTCAAGCGGCTATGACTTTGTTCTATTTTCTTGCCACTCATGGACTGTGTCATTTTAGATGTGTGAGCTGTATCATCAAAATACTGCGCCCAGTGAAGAGAACCGTCCCAGCCATTAAAGGTGCCGATCACAGCCAAACCGAATTCCGTGTTTTCTGCATTACTCTCCGGAATCACTTCAGTAGATTTTAGTGAAGATGGATTGAAATCACTTCCATAAGGAGCTATTTTATTGAACTTAATTTGATGCACCGCCACCNCTTCCAGTTTCAANTCATCAATGTAATAATCCAAACGAGTCATGGTGGCTGGTAAGCGGATATCCTCCAAATCGGTCATTCCAAATTCACGATTGTCTGTNGGGTTCAGCACATCCACCACACGTAAACTGTTGGCCACGCCCCATGCGACNATCTGATTTCCGAGTTTAACATCTAAAGTTCCAAATGGACTGCCCTCCAAGTAAACCTCACGCATTTCGGNTTCTTGTTCTAATTCGGCNAAAACCTCAGCGGAAAATGCTTGCCNGGTTTTCATACTGTAAGCATAATCATGAAATNCTTTGCCAGATATCCGTGTTTTCCAGTGATCTCCCAATTTTNCNTCCCANGTCAAAGAAAGGTATGGNCGCATTTTTGTCAATCCGCTCCAATCTGCCTTACTTGCGTCTGTAGGCTTTTCCCTAGCATAGCTGTAACTAACGCTCAACCCGGCGCTTCCAAAGATGTTACTCCAGCTTACATCTGTATTTTCAGATTCCGAATCTTCACTACTCACTTCAAAGCCATCATCATCACCAAAACCGGAAAGCACATCCTCATCCAATGTACCGGAATCGTCATCATCGAATCCGGAGAGNGCCTCTTNAATATTTGTATCCTCTGGTGCCTCCTGCCCCAATACTTCATGCTTAATGCCAACTCCCAGCACTAGCGCTGAGAAGACCACCACGATNCACAACCTCTGCATTTGTGACCCTATATCCGGAANCTTTGNAATTCTGNAATTCTAAAGTGCATTACAAACCTTTCTCCAGCCTGCGCACCGTGAACATCCCTTCATTCACTTCTGCTTGATTGAAGTGAATGTTTTTTTGGAGCAAGATGGTCTTGTGTAAAGTTTTCTTTCCTGATTTGGTTGTAACATGCAGTTCTGTTGCAATCCAGATTCCATCAATTTTCTCAATTTTCTTTGCATCAAAGTACTTATTCCGCTTTTTGTTGTACACCCAACGCACGGCTCGAGTCATCATATAATTATCTTGGCAGATCCAAATCACTGATTTGCTGTACCCGCTTTTTTCGACTTCAGCTTTGGTTTTTGGAACCGATTTGATCTGCCATACTTTCTGTCCTCTCACTTTCGTTTCCTTCATCAAAGTATATTTGTACAGGTCTATATCCGGAGAGGTCATATCTGAATAGTTCAAATCAGTACCCATAAAACTTCCACTTTTATCACCTGACGCAATCCGTTTGGTTTTACGCAGTGCTGGCAGATAAAGCCATTGATCATCGTCCTTACCGGATTCATCATAATCGTAGGTCAAGAACCCTGTGTTCTTCACATCTGCTGGAGTCAGGAAGAACATCAAACTCTGAGTTTGCTGGCCTTGTTCACGCCCATAGGTTTTAATTTTCCGCACACGTTGCTTGCCATTTTTATCAATGAGAATCATTTCCATTTCAGAAATGGAACGGTCACCGTCATCACGGTCATTCACTTTTTGCATAATATCGCGCCCAGTGAGCGCGTAGGCACTTTCCGGGAGCCCGANAATAGTGCTCATCACAATAGTTGCTACGGCAAAGCCAATAGATTTGACCACAAACTTTGCTATTGAAGGCTTGACTTTCATTGTGTTCCTTTATTTTGAGGGTGAATCACTGTTGCGATAAATCAATGCCATCATTGCTGGAGCCAGCAGCAAATCCGCAAGCAAAGCAATGATGATGGTGAATCCGGTGATTAATCCGAAAGAGATCAGATTATTTAAAGACGATTGCGTGTAAGCAAAAAATCCTATTGACAGTGCAATGGTTGAAAAGAGCACTGCACGGCCGGTGGTGTGGAGTGTCTCGGATACTGACGACGACACACTACCGGACTCTTGATGATAACGCCTGAAATTGTGCAAAAAATGCACGGTGTCATCAACGGCCAGTCCAAGGGCAATGCTTCCAACTAACATAACCTGAGTTTTGATATTTTTCCTAAAAAATCAGTAAGTTANANAAAAATACCCAGAAACGGCTCCTTAATGGTTGGTCGTGCCTACCCAGGGTAGCACAGGTGGTTCTATTACCGATAGGGTCTAGTATAGCACAGGTGGTTCTATTACCGATAGGGTCTTTTGTTTTGGTTTTTCCCATCAAGGCAGCTAGACTTGGTGGGTGTTGAGTTCCAAGGTTCACTAGGGGGAGGCATTGGAACTCACCTTCACCAACCTTGCCGCACTCCGTGTGCTTGTGGAGTGATCTCCCTTCCAACAGACGAGGAGGAGCATGATTCCACCATCTTTTGACTACGCGACCCCGCAATCACTGAGCGAGGCGATTGCCCTGCTGCATCAGCACGGCTCTGAGGCCAAAGTGCTGGCCGGGGGCCACAGCCTGATCCCGGCAATGCGTCTAAGATTTGCTGAACCGAGCCACCTCATTGACATCAGTGGCATCGCAGGCTTGAGTTACATTCGTGAATCCGGCGGATTTCTGCGGATTGGAGCAATGACCCGAGAGGTTGAGCTTGAGGATTCCGAGTTGATTCAATCCAACTACCCGATCCTGCTGGATACCGCCAANATGATCGCGGACCCACAGGTCCGGAATCTGGCGACCCTGGGCGGCAACCTCGCGCACGGTGATCCGGCAAACGACCATCCGGCGACGATGCTCGCGTTGCGGGCACAGGTCGAGATCACTGGGCAGGGCGGAAAACGCACCGTGCCGATTGATGACTTCTTTCCGGATTTCTTCACGACCGTGCTGGAACACGGGGAGATTCTCACCGAGATCCAGATTCCGATTCCACCTTCCAACAGTGGTGGTACGTACCTCAAGATCGAGCGCAAGGTAGGGGATTACGCGGTTGCGGCGGTTGCGGCTCAAGTGAGCTTGGGCGCGGACGGCACCTTCCAGCAAGTCGGTCTTGGCCTAACGAACGTGGGGCCGGTTCCCATTCGAGCCGTGCGTTCAGAAGATTCCTTGCGGGGCCAGCGTCCGNATGAAGCACTCTACGNACAAGCCGGACANCTTGCCTCTGAGGATGCTGACCCCGGAGATGATTTGCGAGGATCGGCGGACTACAAGCGGTCCTTGATCCGGGAACTGATAAAACGCGCCCTCCGCCGTGCGGTGGACCATGCTCAGGGAAGGAGTTAACCATGTCGAAACACACCATTTCATTCACACTCAATGGAGATTCAGTCACTCAAGAGGTGGATTCACGATTGCTGCTAGTCCATTTACTCAGGGACGATCTTCAAAAAACAGGAACCCACATCGGTTGTGACACTTCCAATTGCGGAGCTTGCACCGTTTTGCTCGATGGCCGTTCTGTCAAATCCTGTACCGTGTTCGCAGCTCAGGCAAACGGCAAAGCGGTAGAAACTATCGAGGGCATGGAGCAGGATGCGCTGCACCCGTTGCAGGAGGGTTTTCACGAGGAGCATGGACTCCAGTGCGGGTTCTGCACACCGGGTATGATCATGCGAGCCAAAGAGTTGCTAGAGAAGAATCCAAATCCCACGGAGGAGGAAATTCGCTGGGGCATTTCCGGAAACCTGTGCCGCTGCACCGGATATGTCAACATCATCAAGGCGATCCAGTACGCGGCAAACAAGCTCAACGAACAGCAAAAGGAGGCCGCATGATCCAGTGCAAAACATCGAAAGAAATCGGAGGCATGGGGCACAGCCTCAAGCGCAAGGAAGATGCCCGTTTCATCCGGGGGCAAGGCAAGTACACGGATGATGTGAACCTGCCGGGGATGCTCTACATGGACATCGTGCGCAGCCCCTACGCCTACGCAAAAATCAAGAGTATCAACTCCGAAGCGGCACTAGAACTGCCGGGAGTGCTGGCGGTGATCACTGGCAAAGATTTGGAGCAGTATAATCTGCACTGGATGCCGACGCTGATGTCCGACACGCAGATGGTGCTGCCGACCGACACGGTGATGTATCAGTCACAGGAGGTCGCGGCGGTGATCGCCACGGATCGCTATACGGCGGCTGATGGTGTGGAGGCGGTTACGGTCGAGTACGAGCAGATGAAACCCGTGATTGATCCACACAAGGCCCTCGATGAGGACGCCCCTTTGCTGCGTCCGGACAAAGAGGGCAAGACCGATAACCACATTTGGCATTGGGAAGCTGGCAACCGCAAATCAACTGCAGAGATTTTCGAGAATGCGGATGTGGTGGTTTCGCAGAAGATGTACTTGCCGAGGATTCATGTTTGCTCCATCGAAACCTGTGGTTGCGTTGCTAGTTTCGATAAAGCCGAGGGCAAGCTGACCGTGTGGATGACGACTCAGGCACCACACGCGGTCCGCACGGTGCTTGCGCTTGTGGCCGGACACGTCGGTTTGTCCGAAGAGAAAATCCGCATCATCTCTCCGGACATCGGCGGAGGTTTCGGCGGCAAGGTGCCAGTCTATCCGGGATATGTGATCGCGATTGCCGCCTCGGTGCTGATCGGCAAGCCGGTGAAGTGGATTGAGGATCGATCGGAGAATTTGCAGGCCGATTCCTTCGCCCGCGACTACCACATGGACGTGGAGATGGCCGCAACGAAGGAAGGCAAGATGCAAGGACTGCGGATCAAGACGTTGGCCGATTATGGCTACACGGAAGCGGCAGCAAACCCGTCAAAGTATCCGGCAGGGTTGTTTTCGATCTGCACAGGTTCCTACAATTTTCAGGATGCCTTCACCGAAATGGATGCGGTCTACACCAACAAGCCTCCGGGTGGAGTGGCTTACCGCTGTTCCTTTCGGGTGACCGAGGCGGTTCATGCCGTGGAACGCATCACGGATGTGTTAGCGCAGGAACTGAAGATGGACCCGGTAGAACTCCGGATGAAGAACTTCATCCAACCGGAGCAGTTCCCGTACAATTCACCGTTGGGTTGGGAGTACGATTCCGGAAACTACCCCGCAGCACTCGAACTTGCGCTGGAGCGGATCGGCTACGACGACCTGCGTAAAGAGCAGGTTGAAAAACGAGCGCGTGGAGAGTTGATGGGCATTGGCGTTTGCAGCTTCACCGAAATCGTTGGTGCAGGACCGTCAAAGGATTTTGACATCCTTGGCATCAAGATGTTCGACAGTTGTGAAATCCGTATCCACCCAACAGGTAAGGCCATCGCCCGCTTCGGCACCAAGTCACAGGGACAAGGACACGAGACCACCTACGCCCAGATCATTGCAGAGCAACTCGGCATTCCGGCACTGCACATTCAGGTTGAGGAGGGTGACACGGACACCGCACCCTACGGTCTTGGCACTTACGCTAGTCGCAGTACTCCAACTGCGGGAGCTGCTGCTGCGAAGGCGTCTTACAAAATCCTCGACAAAGCCCGCAAAATTGCAGCGCATTTACTGGAAGTGGACGAGGAAGATTTGGAGTGGGAACCCGGAAAGTTCTGGGTGAAGGGAAGTCCAGAAAAGTCCAAAACCATCCAGGACATCGCCTTTGCGGCCTACACCAATCATCCGCAGGGTATGGAGGCAGGCTTGGAAGCGACGCACTATTATGATCCGCCCAATCTGACGTTTCCTTTTGGTTCCTACATCTGTGTGGTGGACATTGACAAGGGAACGGGTGAAGTGAAGGTGCGGCGTTTTATGGCGATTGACGACTGCGGGAACATCATCAATCCGATGATTGTTGAGGGCCAAATCCACGGTGGGCTTGCGCAGGGTATTGCTCCGGCGTTGTATGAAGAGATGATCTACGACGACGACGGAAATATTCTCAACGGTACCTTCATGGATTACCTCGTTCCTACTGCCGTGGAGATTCCACATTTGGAAACAGGCCACACGATCACACCCTCTCCGCACCATCCGTTAGGAGCAAAAGGTGTTGCAGAATCTCCCACAGTTGGGGCTCCTCCTGCGATTGCGAATGCGGTTGTGGATGCACTTTCACACCTCGGCGTGAAGCATGTTGACATTCCCATCACGCCCTTCAAAGTTTGGCAGATTCTTCAGGAGAAGGGTCTCGCGACCTAACTCGCAGAATTCTGTCATCGGAGACGGATTTATGCCGTCTCCGCACAACTTTGCCGACCGAATCCATCCCGATGATTGACGAGTTTCTGAAGCAGTCTCTGATGCTACGAGAGCGCCGCGAGGCTTATGCTCATGCGATCGTAATTCGGCATGGAAAGCCAATTTCGAGTAAGCCTGGAGACAAGATGATCATCTGTCAGGACGATGCGATACACGGCTGGATTGGCGGCGGATGCACCCACCCGGTGGTGGTCAAGGAAGCACTTCAGGCACTTCAAGAAGGTGAACCCCGCTTGGTTGCAATCTCCCCATCCGGAGCGGTGCAACCCATTCGTGATTTCGCGCAGTATCCCATGACCTGCCACAGTGGAGGCACCTTGGACATCTACATTGAGCCTGTGTTGCCGAATCCATTGGTGGTGATCTTAGGTCACTCACCAGTGGGCCAGAGCGTTGCCCGACTTGCGCAAGAAATCGGCTACAGCGTGGCGATTTCAGAAGGAGTGGAACTCGCAGGAGCCCAGTTTAAGTTTCCAGAAAACGACCTTAGCCAACTTCCACTTGCGGATCCATGCTTTGTGCTGGTCAGCACCCAAGGCGCAGATGATGAACTTGCCCTGAAAGCAGCTTTGCAGACGAAGGTGAGCTATGTCGCGTTTGTGGGTAGTCAGAAAAAAGCAAAGGCACTCAAGGATTATTTAAGGCGTGAGGGCATTTCTAGTAACCGCTTGAATGCTCTGCGTACACCCGCCGGGCTTGACCTCCAAGCCAAAACTCCCGGAGAGATTGCGGTCAGTATTCTCGCAGAAATCATACAGTTTCACCGCAACTCAACATCTGGGATTTTAGNGGGCGATACCCCAACAGAGACAAAAATCTTAACAGAAACGGTTGATCCTGTCTGCGGAATGTCGGTGGTGGTTGGCTCGTCAAAGCATGTGGCCAAACATGGAGAGACGGTCTTTTATTTTTGTTGTGCTCGGTGTCGAACACGTTTTGAAACAGAACCGGAGCGTTACCTCACCAGCATTCCGTGATCTCAGCGATCCTGCTCGCCGCCGGAGCATCCCGGCGCATGGGAGAGCAGAACAAGCTGCTCCTGCCCTTCCGCAACAACACCCTGCTCGGACAAGTCGTGACCGCCCTCTGCGATTCGGATGCAGGCGAGGTGGTGGTGGTGCTTGGACACGAGGCCGAACAAGTGCGGGCGACATTGCCGGATCGTCCGTTCCGGATCGTGGAAAATCCGGATTTCGCACAGGGCATGACGACCTCGATCCGTGCGGGCGTCCGGATGGCCTCCCCACAGTCGGAAGGGTTCATGATCTGCCTTTCCGATTTGCCCTTTGTGGAGCCAAGCGACTACAATTACTTGTTAAACGCCTTCCGGAAAGCACGAGTAGAGGACGACCACGCCATTGTACGCCCGGTGCATCAGGGATGTCCGGGGAATCCCGTGCTGTTCTCGTCGGAGTATCGGCAGTTGTTGCTTGCGCACGAGAAGCTGGAAGGCTGCCGGGGACTCATCAAGCAGCACCCCGAACACGTCCGGGAACTGGAGATGGCCACCGATCATGTGCTGCGGGACATTGACACGCCGGAGCAGTACGGCAGGCAGATCCGATCTCAGGGTGTGTAGGGGCAGACCTGCGTGTCTGCCCAAAGACCGACGCCCCCAAAACAAACCAAAAGCATGTCCGCCGAATTCTTTGAGAAGCTGAATGAGTTGAACCGCCTCGAAGTGTCGTTTGCGGTGGCGACGGTGATCAAGATCACGGGATCGGTTTCCGCCAAACCGGGGGCGAAGTCCATCATCAACGCGCAGGGCGAGACGGTGTTCGGTTGGGTCGGCGGCGGTTGCGCGGAAAGCGCGGTGCGGGAAGCGGCGCTGGAATGCCTCAAGGATCGGCAGACCTGCATCGTGCCGCTCGACCTCGACGACGAGGTGCTGGGCGTGGGGATGCCTTGCGGCGGGACGATGGAGGTCTATGTCGAGCCGTTCCTGCCGCGTCCGGAGCTGCTGATCGTCGGACACGGGCGCATCGCCGAGGTGCTGGCGGAGTTGGGACACACGCTGCATTTCTCGGTCACGGTCAACGACGCAGGCGCAACCCGTGAGAGCTTCCCCCACGCCGAACGGCTGGTGACTTCCGATCCGGACTACAGCCAGCTTGAGGTGAGTCCGAATTCCTACGTTGTGGTCGTCACGCAGCACAAGGGCGACCAGCATTCGATCAAAAAGGCGTTGGAGGGCAACAGCGCGTACATCGGCCTCGTCGCCAGCACCAAGCGCTCGCGGCTCGTGTTCGAGTACCTGCTGGACGAAGGAGTGAAGGCGGGCGAACTCCTGCGCGTTCACGCCCCGTGCGGGTTGGACTTGGGCGGCACGACTCCGGAAGAAATCGCCCTGAGCGTCATCAGCGAAATCGTGCAGCGCCGTCGTGGTGGTAGCGGCGGGGNGTTGATGACTAACAAACAGGTGCAGGCGCCCACCTGCTGATGCCTGCTGCTTTTCCGATGACCCCGCTTCCGAAATCGCTTCGGCAGGACTTCCCGATCCTCGCTCGCACCAGTAATGGCCATCCACTCGCTTACCTCGACAACGCAGCGACCACCCAGAAACCTCGGACAGTCCTCGACACGCTCACTCGCTTTTACGAAACCTCCAACGCCAACATCCATCGCGGTGTTTACGCGCTTTCCGAGCAAGCATCGGAGCTTTACGAGCAAGCACGAGTACGCGTGACTCAGTTCCTCAACGCTCCGGACCCACGGCAAATCATCTTCACACGAGGCACGACGGAAGCCATCAACCTCGTGGCACAATCGTGGGCGCGGCCCCGCTTGCAATCCGGAGACCGCCTGCTGCTCACCGAGATGGAGCATCACTCCAACCTCGTGCCGTGGCAACTCGCCGCACAGGCAACCGGAGCAAAGCTGGATTACGTTGCCGTCACTCCGGCCGGACACCTCGACCTCGACCAGCTTGCAAGCCAACTGGCGCAGTCGCCCAAATTGTTGGCGATCACGCTCGTTTCCAACGTCCTTGGCACCATCAATCCGCTTCGGGAGATCATCGCCACGGCACACGACCACGGAGTTCCGGTGTTGGTGGACGCGGCGCAAGCGGCGGGACGGATTCCGGTGGATGTGCAGGAACTCGATTGCGATTTCCTCGCCTTTTCCGGACACAAGATTTACGGCCCCACTGGAATTGGGGTGTTGTACGCAAAGTCCAAACACCTTGACGCAATGGAACCGTGGCAGGGNGGNGGCGGGATGATCGCCAANGTNGNACGNGANNNCTCGACGTGGGGNGANGNNCCNGCGAAGTTCGAGGCNGGAACCCCGCCCATCGCCGNGGCNNTGNNNCNGCACGCCGCACTGGATTATGTCGAACGCTGGGGGGTTGCGGAAATCCGGGAACATGAGCGAACCCTCACGGACCTCGCCTTGGGACGCTTGTTGGAGGAACCGGAGGTGACGGTTTTCGGGCCACACCATCCCACCGAGCGCACGGGGCTGGTGTCGTTTGCACTTGCTGGGGTGCATCCTCACGATGTGGCGCAGGTGTTGGACGAATCTGGAATCGCTGTTCGCGCCGGACACCACTGCGCCCAAGTGCTGCACGAGCGGTTGGGCGTGGGCGCGACGGTGCGCATGAGCTTTGGCGTTTACAACACTGTGAGTGAAATCCACCGCGCTGTTGACGCACTCGCCGAGGTCCGGAGGCTGTTCCTGTGAGCGAATCGCTTTACCGAGACCTCTTGCTCGACCACATGCGCCACCCGCGTTTTGCGGGAAAAGTCGAGCCTGCCGACCGCACTGCCTCTGCGTACAACCCTCTTTGTGGGGACGAGTTAGAACTGACTCTCGCCCTTACTGGCGACTGTATCCGGGAAGCCCGTGCCCAAGTGCGGGGCTGCTCGGTCTGCGTGGCTTCTGCTTCGATGATGGGAGAACTGATCCAAGGGGTTTCGTTGTCTCAGGCCACAACGTATGGCACTCTGTTCCGGGAAGCGATGTCTTCTGGAGAATTGTCGTCCGATGCCATCGCAAGCCTGCGTCCGTTACTGGAAATCCGTAAGCACAAAAGCCGTGTCAAATGCGCCCTGCTCGCGTGGAATGCGCTCGAGGGATGCCTGAAAAACTCCGAAACGACAACCTGAAAGTCCAAGCCAATTTGTTATGCAAAACACCGAACTTGAGCGCATCCAACGCCTCTTGGAGCAGCAGGGCTATATCGCCGACCGCAGCATCGTCATATCGGTTTATCTGGCGATAACGCTACGCAAGCCGCTCTTGATCGAAGGTCCGGCAGGGGTTGGGAAAACGGAAATCGCCAAGGTGATGGCACAGGCCCTTGAAACGGATTTGATCCGGCTCCAGTGCTACGAGGGCTTGGACGCGAACATGGCGCTTTACGAATGGAACTACCAGCGCCAGTTGCTGCATCTCAAGATGGACGAACACAGCACTCGTTCTCTAGAGGAACGCGAGTCGCACATTTTCAGTGAAGCGTTTCTGCTCAAGCGCCCCTTGCTGCAAGCACTCACGCATCCGCAAGCACCGGTTTTGTTGATTGACGAACTGGACCGCGCCGACGAGGAGTTCGAGGCCTTCCTGCTCGAAATCCTCTCCGAGTGGCAGATCACGATTCCGGAGATTGGCAGCATCAAGACCGACAATCCGCCCTATGTCATTCTCACGGGCAACCGCACCCGCGAGCTTTCCGATGCGGTGCGCCGCCGCTGTTTCTATCTCTGGATCGACTATCCGGACTACGAGAAGGAACTCGCTATCGTCCGCAACAAGGTTCCAAATATCGACACCACCCTCGCCGAGCAAATCTGCCGTTTCATGGAACTGATCCGCCAGCAGAAACTGGAAAAGGTTCCGGGAGTGTCCGAAACCCTTGACTGGGGACGTTCGCTGGTGGTGCTGCACCAGAACCACCTTGACCCGGAAATTGTCTCGGAAACACTCGGCATCGTCTTCAAGGACCACAACGACGTGCGGCAAGTGCGGGAATCGCTCACGGATTTCCTCGCACGCCTTGGAGTTGAAATGAAGGAAATCCCGGAAGCTGCCGCTGGTTTACGGAAATCGGCTTAGTTGTTCGTCACCGCCCAAGCTGCGGGCAGTAAGGCCCAAGCCCGGCAAACCCAGATTGACAGAGGTTGTCCGCACAACTCCGGAGCTTGGCGAATCCCGCTTTTCCGGATCGGTTCAGTTCTGGCACTTCCCGGTTGACCGCCACCACGCAGCGTACCGTGCGTTGTTGTTGATCCTGCAAACTCCTGAATCCGGAGCCGCAGACCCTGCGGATTTGCGACAGCGAACTCCAATTCGGCAGGGTTTTCAGGAACTGCAAGACTGGACGCCGCAGTGCCTGAAGTTCCGCAAAGGAATCGCCTTGCCCCGGAATGCAGATTTGGCGCATTCCCACCGTCGGCTTGACGGTGGTTGATCCCAACTTCAACGGCAGGCTGAGTTGTGAAATCGTCCACCCCAACAGCAACACCGTGGAAATCGCACCTACCAGCCAGAGCCACCAGCGCCGTTTCCGGGGGTTCTTGTTCGCTCGGGCATCCTTGAACTTCACCTCGAACAACTGCACCCGGCCCTCCGTCGATTCCGCATTTGCTGTGGGAGTGCGGGTGTGGCCGAGAATCGTGCCGACAAGGTGGATTGTGTCGATCTCCGGACGTTTCATCGCTTGCGCTTCTCCAGAGAGTTTAGCGACATCCTGCGCGTAGCGCCGGATCAGTTTCAGCACCTCAGGATGCTGTCGCCAGTTCTCGCGGGTGACGCCCGGTGCAGTGACGATGGCAAAATCCGGCTTGCTGAAAAGCTGCGCCTTGCGCTGGTTCGGAGGCCCGTTGTCACAAACCCCGATAGGACGCCACTGGGCGAACTTGATAGTGGGGGTCTCGTCCGCCATGTGAGTATTCAATGGAGGATAGTTTTTAGAATAGAATTTCGGAGCCGAATGATCAGCAGATAGAATAGCAACACAAGCGCAGCTAGCAAAGGAAAGGGTTTGCTGTGTTCGATCGCGGATTCAACTCGTAAGTGCAACTCACCGTCTGATGAAGAGAGGCTGGCGCTACCCACATTTTTGAGACAATGAGTTAAGGTGTTTTTTCACTTATGAAGAGGAGACACCATCAGGACTTATGCAAAAAACTAGGGTTGTTTTTAAAATCACTAATGATTTCAAAGAATTAATGGATTTG
>PANO01000020.1:37589-68584 GCA_002707655.1 Deltaproteobacteria bacterium | reverse complement strand
CGCGTGTTGGATGTAGGCATCGCAGAAGGACATGCGGTGACTTCGGCAGCAGGAATGGCCACCACTGGGATCAAGCCCTTCGTGGCGATCTACTCGACCTTTCTTCAGCGTGCGCTTGATCACATCATCCACGATGTTGCTGTGCAGCGGCTCCCCGTGCGCTTCATGCTGGATCGGGCCGGCTTGGTGGGAGCGGATGGTCCCACCCACCACGGCGCCTATGACCTCACCTACCTCCGGATGATCCCGGAAATGGTGGTGATGGTTCCAAAAGACGGAGCGGAATTGCGGCGCATGGTCGAATTTGCGCATAGGCATGAGGATGGTCCCAGTGCGGTGCGCTACCCCCGAGGGAACACCGCGAGTTTGGACGAAAGCTCCGTGCCGCCCATCGAGTTGGGGAAAGCCCACTTGTTGCAACCCGGAAGGGATGTGGTGCTGCTGGCAGTAGGAACGATGGTTGCAGTTGCAGAAGAGATTGCCGAGCCATTGAAGGACACTGGGTTTTCAGTAGCTGTGGTCAACGGCCGCTTTGTCAAGCCGCTGGACTCCGAATTGATCACGGCGCTTGCCTCCACCGCACACCTGTTGGTGACACTGGAAGAAAACACGGTACACGGTGGATTCGGTAGCGGAGTGCTGGAGGTGTTGAGCGAGGCTGGAGTCACGGTGCCCACGCAAGTTTTCGGTATTCTGGATCGCTTCATCGCGCAAGGGTCTCCGGACCAGCAACGCGAGGAGGCCGGGCTTTCGGCGGAACAAGTGCTTGCTAAAATCCGGGAGCGCTTGTTTGCGCTTCATGCGTCCCCACGTCGAGGCCGAACTAAGCAACGGATGCCTGCGTGAGCAAGTCAGAAGGTCAGAAGGCAGCCTTGACGTTTTTCGCTTGACTTCATGTCCGTTTCTGTCCATTACTTTGAGTCTTGAAATCCCTGTTCCAGCACACAAACGCTTCTGCTGGTGGACGGATTGGCTAGGACTAAATTTTAAGCTCCCCAAGGAGGTGGAGCCTCCCAAAATAACATCAAGGAATGAACCATGGGTAATGAGTTAATGAGTCGGCTGGAGGGCAAAGTCCAGGAAATGGTGGACACCCTCGAACTCTACCGCATGGAGAATGCGGATTTGAAGGCAGCCAATGAGGAGTTGCAAACCACCAAATCCTCGCTGGAAGAGCAGCAGTCGGAGTGGGAACAGAAGCTGACGGCACTCATCGAAAAATTTGAGAAAATCGAAAGCGAGGGTTCCAGCAGCGAGGCCGAGTCTTCGTCAAGTGCCGAGGTGGCCCCGGACAAAGAAGGCGATGCAGACACTGCGGCATCCGCTTCTGGAGATTCGGACAGTGAGGGTTCAGATTCGGGAACAACGACCTATCAGGCGCCTTCCTACGATACGCCCAATCAGGGCTACTGAGCTTTTCGGCCCACCTCCTTGGAGTCTGTGGATGGTGGGCTGCTTCTCTTTCTCTCCGATCTCTCGCTTGAGGGGTTTTCTTGCCGCAGGTGGGTTCACGCTCCTGTTGACGCTTGCTTTTCCTTCGGCCCTTCACAGCCGTCCTCACATAGGAATTCTGGCTCCCCGTGTCGCCTACCCATCTCAAGGGCACGAGTGGTTCGGAAGTTTCCTTCAGGACGAGTTGTCACAGCAATTCCGCTTCTCCAATCGTTTTGCGGTGATGTCCCCGTTCACTGCACGGCTTTGGCAGGAACGCTATGGCACCCGCTCCCCTGAAGCGTTGAAGATGTTCTTCCAGCAGGCTCAGTTAGAGCTTTTGGTTGACGTCAAAATCCAAAAAGTGCTGCGCCGGGTGGGTGTGGAGTGGCAGATTGTTCGGGGCACGGACAACGCGACTCAGGTGGTTCACTTCTCCAAAAGCTACCCGCTGGACACTCCGGATGAGTTCGTTGTCGCAATGTTTGCAGACTTGGAGACCGAGATTCCGGAGTTTTCCGGGCTGCAAGGATTCCCAAGGGGGCAGGCGTGGAAGGCCGTCCGTGCGTTTTATCAGTGGCGGGATCAGCAAGTCCCACAGCGAGGTTCTCCGGAATGGAGTAACTTCCGCAGCCAACTTCGCGGTTTGGTGGCCGATCATCCTTCGTTGGAGGAGCAGGTGTTGGAATACGAGGCGTTGCTCGACATCTTGGAAGCCGGAGAGCAGACCCCTGCGTATGTGCCGATCCTGAAAAAAGCGGACGAGCGGTTAAAAATCCTGAAGGCCCGTCAACCGGGGAATTCCGAAATCAGCACGTTGCTGGCGCTGAGTTACTACCTTCAGGGCGAGACTCTGCAAGCCAAGTCCGAGGCAGTGATTGCCAACGCGAAAAACCCGTTTGCGGGGCCAGCACTGATGATTTATGGGTTGGTGATTGGGCGCACTCCACAAGAGGGCAAGTCCTTCATCCAGAAAGGCTTGCGCCTCTACCCTTTTCTGGCGGACAGCACTTACGACACACTGCCGCCCTACCACACCTTGATCCGTCCGCTGGGGCAATGGCTGATCTCGGGGTCTTCACAGTCCCGGCCCGATTATGAGGAACGGATAGCCGAAGGGCAGAAGTATTTTCGGAAAGGCGAGTTCGATCAGGCGCAGCAGGTGTTTGCAGACCTGAGTGCCACTGTGCCCACGATTGCTAAACCTCAGATTTATCTCGCCCGCATTGAAATTCGACGTGGCGCCCCCGAAACTGCGCTGAGGCGGTTGCAGGGGTTACAGCGGCAGTTTCCGGAAGAATCCGAAGTGGCGCTCTACCTCGGTTACGCTCATGAAAAACTCGGTCAGAATGACCGTGCCGAAGATGCCTACCGCCATGCGCTGAACTTGCGCCCGGACAGTCCACGGGCCTTGCTCCGTCTCAGCACCGTGTTGATTCGGCGCAAGCGTTACAACGAAGCCCAGAGCTTTCTGGAAAGCCTCACAAGCAAGTATCCGGACTATGCGGTGGCATGGTGGAACCTAGGGGTACTCCACCGGAAGCTGCGTCAACCGAAGCAAGCACAACAGGCGTGGGAACGGGCACTGCAGGTGGAGCCGGACAACGAGCGCATCCGCTCGGCGCTGATGAAACTGTCTGTCCAGTTGGAGTCGGTTTCAGAGTGAACCTCACCTAGCGCGGGCGAAGACGTGACGAGGTGCGAGCAGTGTAAGAGTACCGCTGCGGGCGACCATGAAGAGCGTCAGAGCGAACCAGAGTCCGTGGTTCTGAAGCAGGGGATGCATGACCCAGTACGCCGGAAAGAAGGTGGCAGTGCAAACCAACATGGCATTGCGCATGGCCCGGGAAGCGGTTGCGCCGATGAATACGCCATCCCAGATGAACGCCGGCATGTTGAGCAGAGCACCCGCTACCACCCAAGGAAGAAATTCCACGGCGGTTGCGATGACATTGACCTTGTCGGTAAACCATCCGAGGAGCACTTCTCCTGCCAATCCGTAAACGATCGCGCACCCAAGTCCGATGCCGCCGCCCCAGAGCATGAGCAGGTGCACGCACCGTCGTAATTCTTGCGGGTGCTTCCCGCCAACAAAACGCCCCGTCAGGCTCTGCCCGGCATTGGCAAAACCGTCCATTCCGTAGGAAGCAAGCCCCCAGAGTTGCATCAGCAGGGAATTCGCGGCAAGGATGAGGTCTCCATCCCACGCTGAGGCGATGGTGAAAAACGAGAGAGTGCCGATCAGCAGCACGGTGCGGATCATGATATTGCCATTGACAGCGAAGTAGTTCCGGAGTTTTCCAAGATCGAAGGTTTCGGACCAACGCCCTCCCAAACTCTGGAGCGAAACACGTCGATGCAGCAACAATGCGGCAAGCGCCAGCCCGGAATACTGTGCGACCAACGTCCCCCAAGCGACTCCTTCGGATTGCATCCCTAGGCCATAGACAAAGGCGATGTTTCCCACAATATTGAAACCGTTGGCCGCGATCATCAGGATCATCGGGGTTTTCGCATCCTGCGATCCAAGGAACCAACCCTGAATTGCCATCAGCCCCAAAGTAGCCGGAGCAGCCCAGATCCGGATGTGAAAATAGGCTTTGGCGTGGTACATCACCTCTGGAGAGGTTTCCACCCATGAGAAAATCAGGAATGTGAGCAGGGGTTGCAGAAGGATCAACAATCCGCCGAGCGTGAAGGCCAGCAGCAAAGCCCGCTCCAGCACCCGTGTCATTTCGGTGAAATCCTGAGCACCAAACGCCTGAGCCGTCAGNCCCGTGGTGCCCATCGAAAGGAAATTGAGGCCGAAGTAGAGGAAATTGAAAACCGTGGTGCTCAGGGCGAGGGCGCCGATGTAGTACACGGACTCCATGTGCCCGACCAACACCATGTCTGCGATGCCCAGCAGGGGCACAGAAATGTTTGCGGCAATGCTAGGAAGGGCGAGTCGCAGGATGTCTCGGTTCATCAAGAGCAGCGGTCAACAGATTCCTGCACCACCATACATCTGTTGGTACTGGTGAAACCGCTTTTCCAGATACACCGCCTGTGCTTGCCGTTCGTCGGGGAACCAAGAGTGGAGGACTTGCTTGAGTTGGCCGTCGTCCAGCCGCTGAAACATATCCTTGAGGAACCGCATCTCAGCATCCGAGATGGTGCGGTCCGTGACCATCAATCGGGTTAGGGTGTCCACAACGCGCTGCCGTTGTCGGCTTTCGGAGGGAGAGAACTCGGAGGTGGTTTTCTGTGTCATTTTATCCGTGAAGGGAGTCGGTCTTGCAAGAGACAGTGCTGCGAATTCTTTGCCAGCCGCCGGGGATGTGGGAAGAATGCTTGCAAAGCAGCAGGCAGGTGCGCCATCATGCGCTTATGATTATTTCGTTTCTCGATGCTTTCGTGAACAGGATGACCCTTTCTCAAAGCTCCCACCAACTGCTCATCGGGTTGATCCTCGCAGGGTTGGGGGGACTGTGTTTGAGTCCCGGATTGGTGCAGGCTCGACAGTATGCCGTTTTGGCGGAACCCAGAGGCGGGGAGGCAACTCCCGAGGTGGCAATGCAGCAACTTCAGGCTGGGGTGTTGGAACAGTTGCAGAAGCGTTTTGACTTCTCCCTGCAAGCCACCTTTGAGCAGGAGCAGNCCCGCTTGAAGAGTGCCCCCACTCCATCATGCGTGGATGATTCCTGTGCGGTGGATGCTCTGGAAGCCCTGCCGGGAGCGCATTTGTTCTGGGTTCGACACCGCAGAAACACAGTGCGCGTGTACTGGCGAGGACCAGATTGGCAGTACCAAACCTTTGGAGTGTCCGGGGATGGGCCAGAATCGGTCACACTACAAGTGTTACAACAGCTTCCCTTTCTGGAAAACTATGTGGTGGCCGTCAGTCCGGAGCGTCTTGAGAAGGTGACAGCAGTGGCAGTAGTGCTAGTTCAATCCCCTGCTTTGAAAGAGGCTGAGGCAGAATCAAAACCAGAAACGACNACTCTCAAACTGCGCCCGATGGAACCGACTCGGATTGCGAAGGCAAACACGCTCCCACNCTCAAACTCGGACACCAAAAAGCGCATCACGGACGTGTTGCAACAGCAAAGCTTGCAGCCTGTCGTGGGGCCTAAACGGTCAGCGGTGGAGGCCCGGCAACCAATGGCAAGGGTTCGGATTAAATCTGAGAAAAAACCTCTCCCGAAGCAAATCGTGGTGACAGAAACNGAACCTCGTGCCGAGAAGGTTTCACCTACACCCGTAGCGGACGAGCCACAGCAACTGCTTGCCGCACTCATGCCCCCGTCTCTGTCTGCTCCGGAAAAAAAAGCACTGCTTCCCAAGCCCCTCAATGNCTTGGACAAGCTGCGGTTCCGGGTGGCCGAGAAACGCTACAACCAGGCGATCTGGAAGCAGATCAAGACTCGGCTACTGTTTTTTCGGAAACTGCATAAACTGGAGCGGACTGCGATTAAAGCACGAATCCGGCTGAGCATTGATGCCACCGGAAGGATCGTGGAGCGCGCGTTGTTGTTTCCCAGCAGCTCCCGTTTGTTCAACCAAGAGTTGCTGAAAGCGATTGATGCGCTGGAACTTCCATCCCCGCAAGAGGTGCTGGTCTCGAATCCACCCTATGTGGTCAACATCACCCTCAAGCCCTGAAAATGCCACTCAATGCTTTGATTATACAGGATTTTTCTGATAAAAAAACACTGCCAAAAGCCATGGAGATGGCGGTCTCGGAAAAGCCAAAACTGGGGCCTGCTGAAGCTCTGGATTTGCTGTTCCGGGAGTATGCACCGAACACACGACGGGCCTATGCCCGCGCCTTTCGGCAGCTTCAGGAGTGGGCGCAAGTACGTTCGCTGGAAGAATTGCGTCAGGTGGACAGCTTGCGGTTGCTGGAGTACAAGCAGCACCTGAAAGGGTTAGGGTGGAAACCGGCAAGCGTCAATCAGTCAATGAGTGCGTTGCGCAAGATTTTCAAGGTACTCACCGAATTCGGGCACCTTCCGGAAAATCCAATCCAGCCCTCGGTTTTACGGACGGAAAAAGTTGCGGCGTTTNGCAACAAGGGGGCCCTTCAGATCTCGCAACTCAACGCGATGCTTGAGGCGAACGAGCGACTAGACTACGATGCCCGCATGGCACCGTTGCTCCGGCAGCGCAATGCNCTGCTTCTGAAGTTTCTTTATTTGACCGCAGCACGGCGGAGTGAAGCCGCCGGTTTGCAGTGGAACAATATTCAACCGGACGGCCAGTACCATGTGATTGTGTTGCAGGAAACCAAGAGTGGAGCCCCCCAACGGATCAAGCTGCGTTGGGAGTTGAACGANGGTTTGCAGGAATGGCGCAGGATGCTCCAGGAGCATGGCGTGAACAGCCTCTGGGTGTTTCCATCACTGGGGTTCCGGACGAGGGGAGGGGCGATGTCAGGCAAGGGCGTGAACGATGTGGTAGCGCGCTTGGGTCGTGCTGTGGGACTGAACATCTCGGCACACTACCTGCGGCACACGGCGATTACCCTAGCCTTAGAACTGGGAGAACCGCTTCAGAAGGTGCAGAGTTATGCGCGGCATGCGTCGGCAAACACCACGATCCGCTACTACCACGACCAGCAATTTCTGGAGCGGAACCCGACCGACCGCTTGCCGATGATCTGAAGGCTAGGCGGCGGACTTTGCGGGTTCCTTTGCAGGTGAATCGCCTCCGAAGAAATGGGCCACCCAGATGCTGATTTCGTATAGAATAATCAGCGGCCCGGCCATCAGCGTTTGCGTGAACACGTCTGGAGGAGTGAGGATTGCTGCGCCGATGAAGATGACTACAAGGGAATACTTGCGGTTGTTCCTCAGCCAATCTGCGTCAATGATGCCTAGCCGGGTGAGGATGAAGGTGACCGTGGGCATTTCAAAAACGAATCCGAACGCAAACAGCAGGTGGATCGTTAATGACAGATACGAAGCCATGCTGAGCGTCGGCAAGGTGACGTCATTCTGGAAGCCAAGGAAGAAATCGTAACCGAAGGGCAGCACGACAAAGTAGCCAAACATCCCGCCACCCACAAAAAGAGGGTAGGAGAGCAGCACAAAGGGCCACACTGCCTTTTGTTCACGAGAATAGAGGGCCGGGCGGATAAACAACCAGAACTGACCAAGAATGTAAGGAAAGGTCAGGAAGAGCGCAGCGTAAAGGCCGATGCGTAGGTAAGTGAAGAAAGGTTCGGTCAGCTCCAGAAAATGCAGCGGGATGTTGCGGTCGTCAAGTGGCTTCCGGAAGATGGCCAAGATCGGCTGATTAAACTCCATTTCGCAGTAGAACGCTGCAATGAAGACGATCATAATGCCTGCCAAGCTGCGAACCAGCCGAGTGCGCAACTCGGTCAGGTGCGCAGTTAGCGGCATGGGGGCGTCTTCCGAATGCTTGTCTGAAGGTTGGGCCGAATCGTTAGACGATTCACTCATAGCGGTTTGGTCATGATTCAGGAGTGTATAATACTTGATTAATCTACACATTTCTCGTGGAGTTGCACGACAAACCTTGTCTCGCTTCACGGTTTTGACAGTCAGCGATGCGTAAACACACTCTCCTACAATTAAAATCGGCTTTGGGTATCGGCNTGTTCCTGCTCTCGGGGTACTTGCAGACAACCGTGCTGGCCTCCGAAGAAACCTTCCTNCTGCAACAATCCATCAAGGCAGGGAAGGCCTTCCTCCACGAAGCCCACTTCAGTCCGGATGCTCGCTTGCTGATCACGCTTGCCGATGACCACAAGCTGAGCTTCTGGTCGGCTTCCACAGGTCGCAGGTTGCGCGCCTTTCCCACCGGAGAGCATCAGGCGTTGACGTTTGTGCCACACCCCAGCGAGTCGCTCCTCTATTCCGGAGGGAGCGACGATNCCATTCGCGTCTGGGACACGGATCGTGCCGAACCCTTGGAGGCGTTACGGGGACATTTGGCTCCGGTCCAGACATTGGCACTGGACGGTTCCGCAAAAACGTTGGTGTCCGGAAGCGAGGATGGTGCGCTGATCGTCTGGGATTTGGAGGTGCTGAAGTTGGTCCATTCCGAAATCAAGGCACACCGAGGTCCTGTTCGCAGTGTTCACCTCCATCCACGAGAGTCACTGCTGGCCAGCGGCGGCAAGGACGGCAAGGTGCGGCTCTGGAATCTTGACGGGCTGAAGCCGATCCGGACGCTGGTTGGGCATCAAAAATCGATCACACAGGTGGGATTCACGCCCAATGGCGAACGTCTGATTTCNAGTTCTGCGGATGGGACACTGATCGTTTGGGATTGGAAAAACGGCAAGGAACTGCAAAAGCTCACGCAGCACACCAAGTCCGTGAACGGGTTTGGCATCAGNCCTCTGGGACNCGAGGTGCTGTCCGGCGGCAANGACGGAGCCATCCACCGTTGGGTGCTGGGNGATGAGGAATCNGCAGGTGCGCTCGATTCGGTCAGCGGATCCGTGGAAAAGGTGCGGTTTGCCAACAGCGGCAAGCAGGNNCTCGCGGCGCTTTCCGATGGCACCCTGCTGACATGGGGGTTGGGAACCTCCTCGTTCCTCGCCACGCTCAAAGGGCACGAACGTCCGGTCAATAGCCTAGATTTCACCAGCAACGGACGCTACCTCGCCACGGCTTCCGCGGACAAGACGATCAAGCTTTGGGACATGGAGAAGCACGAGGTGGTGCGTACCTACGAAACCGAGAGTCACCGTGTGCAAGTGCTGCGATTTGCCACGGACAGCAAGACGTTCGCCACGGGTGGGGGGGATTCCTCCATCCGTTTCTGGAACACCCAAAGCGGGGAGGAAACCCACAACCTGCGCCAGCACCGAGGCAAGGTGACGGCTTTGGCGTTTCATCCTAACGGGCGGGTGCTGCTTTCTGGAGGCACAGACAAGGAGTGGTTGCTCTGGAACCTTGAGAGCAACGAGGTGATTCGCCGAGAAAAAGCCCACGGAGATCAAATTTCCAGTGTTGCGTTTTCTCCGGACGGGGCGGTTTTTGCCACTGGCGGTCGAGACAATAAGGTGCTGCTCTGGAGTTACCCGCAGGGGGAACTGCTCTCCACATTGGAAGGGCATCACCAAGGCGTGACCGATGTTGCGTTCAGTTTGGACGGTCGTGAGTTGGCCTCCGCGTCGCAGGATTCGACTATCCGTCTGTGGGACGTTACGTTACCGGGACGCCCCGTTGTTGAAGGAGTGCTAGAGGGGCACGGCTTCATCGTCTCCCGTGTCTTGTTTGCACAGGATGGCCGCGGGTTGGTTTCGGTGTCCCGGGACAAGACGGTGCGCTTGTGGGATTTGAAAAGCGGCAGCCTCGTCCGGATTCTCAATGGCGAGCGCACACCGCTCAGCGATGGGATGCTGAGTCCGGATGGGAGTTTGATCGCCGTGGCGAACATGCTCAATGAGGTTTCACTGGTGGCCTATCCGGATGACGCCTTGGAGTTGATGGCGCAGATCGAAGTGGAGCGTGGGGACGAGGCTGAGGAAGGTATCGAGAGTACAGCGGAGGAGACGAGTGAATCCGACGACGAACTGGCAACCGATGAGAGCATGGAACTTCAGGATTTGCTGGAAACCGAAGCGCGGCGCATGTCTCCGGAGGAGCTGCAGGTGTACGCGCCCCCACCGCTTAAAAAAGTTTCAAACCGTGCCCAGCAGCTTCAAATCCAGCTCAATGCCCTCTTGCTGAAAGGCGAGTTCTGCGACACGCAGGATCGTCTGGAAAAAGTGGCCTTTCAGGTGCTGGATCACGTTCCGGATGATTTGACGGCTTACCATGTTTTGGTCCGCACGTCCTCGGCACGAGGAGATTTTGGACTCACCCTGATTGCGGTGCGGCTCTCGGATCGAGCGCGTTATTACCCGGAGCGGTATCAGTATTCCACGGAAATTGAGGTGCGCAACACTCTTGCCTACTGGGGCCGTGAGGTGTTTGACCAAGCGTCTCAACGGCGCGGCAGGGCTTTGGACTTGGAGGTCATCGATTGTCACGATCAAACACGCCCCGCCACACTTCCGGAGCCACTCGCGCTGGCCAGCCTCCCAGAAGAGTTCGTGATGAAGGCGACCTCGATCCCCCGCTTGAGCGACCTCCGGGATTTCCGGGGTCTGACCGCCGCAGAGTTCCAGAACCGCCTGCTGCGCGAAGTGGAGCGGGTNTCCGGAACCGAGGATCCGCACCCCCCGTCCCGTCTTCCGCTTGGACCGGAGTACACAAGCGAGGCCGTTGTCGTGGGCAGGTTCCGGCTTGATCTGACGGAAGCCTCGGTTTGGCGGCGGGCGGGACGGGTGAACTTCCGGGTGCGGTTGGGCAGCAATCTGTGGCAGCACTACCGCACCGACCGGGACAGCATCACGGAAATGGTCCTTCCCGTGGGGCGGTATTACTTGAGTGTCGGGAACGCCCTCAAGCGGGCGTTCACGTTGGGCGAGCAGAAAATTCGCGTAGTTTTGCGCTGATCAGAGAAACAGCATCAACGTGAGACCCAGGGTTGGGGCGGCGGGAACATGACGCGCCCGCAGGTACTTGCTCCAACTCAGCCGAAACTGCCACGGCAACGGCAGCGGATGCTTTTCCAAGTCTGTGAGGTTTCCGAATCCCACCTCCAGCGTTCCCTGATCTGCGAATAGGGAATTGCGCTGGGAGGTGCCAAGGGTGGTTGGCTCCTGTTCGATCCGCTTCAGTTCTCCTCCGAAAAAGAGGTTGTCCACCTCATAAGACCAGTTATAATACACCTCCCTCCGGTTTCCGGGGTAATAGGTCACACGCTCCCCCCGATAATTTTTCCGGGTTCCTTTGAGCTGGCTCAAGACCCGCAGGCCCAGTCCGTTTCTCCAGCCCGGAGCGAGGGGATACCAAGTGAAACGGAAAAAACCACCAACATCGGTTTGCCGCTCCCCAATGGCGTTGGGGGAGTGACCGATGGCCTTGCCCGCAGTTCCTGTGGGCAGCACCAACTGCATCCCGCCCACCGAGAACCAAGTGGTGCTGGCGAACAGTGCCTTGCGCAGACTAATCGTGGTGTCTCCCAGCCCCGTGACCGATCCGGATTCGGGTAATTCCAGTCCACTTCCTCCTGACAGGTTGACGGTTTGGGACTTGTGGACAACCGCACTGGCGACACTCACGGTCCAGTCGTCCATCCAACCCCAATCATAGTCGAAGTGAATTCTGGTTTCTGAACGGCTCACCGTTCCGGAAACGGTGGTGGCCTCGTTTTCAAACAGCCACTCTCGCAGGGGCACCCGCTTTTCGTAGCGCCCGTAAACCTCTTGGTAGCTCGGAGTGTGCTCCATCCGGATTTCTAGCCTTTGGACAGACTCTGGAATCCGGTGAGTCAACTCAAGTGCAAGCGCAGGAATCGCGTGGGCCAGTAACTCAACGGCGACGAACAAAAACAGGAGAATCCGAAGCATCAGACGTTTACGAGGGTTTGCAGGAGAGCCATCCGCGGCGCATCATCTCGTCGAGAATACGCTCAACAGGAAAGCCGACAACGTTGCTGTAGGAGCCTTCGATGGCAGCAACAAGCATGGTGCCTAATCCTTGGATGGAGTAGGCACCGGCCTTGTCGTCGGTTTCCCCGGTTTGCACATACGTCTGGATCAGTTCGGAAGTGAGGCTCCGAAAAGACACCCGCGTCCGCACCAACTCCTGAACACAGGGGCCGCTGATGCCATCCAGCAGCGCATAGGCGGTGAACACCTCATGGGTCTTGCCGCTGAGTTGCTCCAGCATCCGGACGCTGTNCGCACGATCCATCGGCTTCCCAAGAATTTTTTGATCAAGCACCACTACTGTGTCTCCGGCAAGCGTAATGCGCTCCGGATGGTCCGGAGCGACCTGCTGAGCTTTTTCCAGTGCTATTCTTGTCACGAACGCCTCTGGAGATTCGTGGCTACGCACAGATTCGTCGGTGTCCGGGGACTGCACCAGAAAATCCAAGCCGAAGCGAGTGAGCAGTTCCCGCCGCCGTGGAGACGAGGACGCAAGGCAGAGGGAACGGTTTTGCTGGAGCATTCCGAAAATCTTCAGGGCAGGAAGGCAGTTTGCAGCCGGGTACGATATGCAAGCGAAGTCGGTGGCATCGCTCCACTGGGAGTTGTCCGGGCGTTTTGCCGAGGGGTTGCGATGGTGTCGATGTAAAATTGCAGGATGGCCCGTGCNACCGGGGCGGCCACCCGCGATCCNCCGCCACCGTGTTCGACCAAAACGAGCACGGAAATTTCCGGGTCTTCCGCAGGGCCATAGGCCACAAACCACGCATGGTTTTGGAACTCCCGCTTTTTGCGGTCCTCTTCCGAGAGGGAGTCACGGGTTTCAAGGCTGATCACCTGAGAAGTTGCGGTTTTTCCTCCAACGNTGAAGTCCGCAAAGCGGACGCGAGTGGCTGTGCCTCCGGGGGCATTGACCACGGCAACCATGCCTTGCCGGAGAATGCCCAGCAGNTCCTGAGAGAGGCCGAGNTNCACGGAAGGACGGGGCGACTCATCCAATAACAGCCGTGGTGGTGCCCAGACCCCATTGTTGGCAACGATGTTGACCATGTTGAGAACTTGCAGTGGCGTCACGCTGACATAACCTTGCCCGATCGAAATGGTTGGGGTTTCCCCAAGGTACCACGGTTCCCCAAAGGTCCGCCTCTTCCATTCGGTGCTGGGAATCAACCCTGCTTTCTCGTTGGGCAAAATGAAGCCCGTCTGCTTGCCCAAGCCGAACCACGAGGCGTATTCGTGCANGGCATCTACACCCACGTCCGTGCCAACATTGTAGAAAAACACATTGCAGGATTGCTTGATGGCATCCACCACACTCAGGGTGCCGTGGCCTTNTTCCAACCAGCAGCGATACGGGGTTGACCTACCAGGGATGTAAAATTNCCCGTTGCAGGTGTGGGTTNTGTCTGGAGAGATGGCCCCCAACTCGAGTCCGGCATAGGCCGTGACCAGCTTGAAAATTGACCCCAACGGATAGAGTCCTTGGATAGCCTTGTTCTCCAAAGGATGCTGAGGGTTGTTCAGCAATGCCTGCCATTCCTTGGGATCGATGCCGCCCGAAAAAAGATTAGGATCGTAGCTGGGGAGACTGCTCAAGGCAAGGATTTCACCCGTCTTGGGGTTCATGGCAATGACTGCGCCCGTTTGCTCACCCATGGCCTCAAAGGCGATTTTTTGCAGCCGTGCATCAATGGTGAGGTGCAAATCCTTGCCGGGAATGGAGGGCACCAACTCGCTCAAGGTCTTCAGTTCCCGACCAAGATGATCCACCTCCACTTGGCGTCCGCCATCGGTCCCGATCAGCATTTTGTTGCGGACCAGTTCCACTCCGGCTTTGCCTTCGATTTCACTGGAGAAGCGTCTTTTGGCGGGAAGGTGCGCCAGTTTTTCGCTGGTGATGCCCACATAGCCAAGTGCGTGTGAAAGCACGGCTTTGTTCGGGTAGTAACGCCGGGGCTTCACCACGATGGAGATGCCCCGGAATTCCTCTTGGTAGGTCTCCACCAGCATGGCTTTCTGGTAGTCGAGATCATCCACCAGCACAATCGGCTGGAACGGAACCTGTCCTTTGGNCTGCTTGACGCGCTGGACCAACTCGTTGTGGGAGAGATGCAGGGCTTCCGCCGCCGTTGCGACCGACGCCCGCCAATCCGGAGTGTCTTCGCGGATGAGTTGAAGCTGATAGGCCGGGCGGTTCTCGGCGAGTACGACCCCATTGCGGTCGTGGATCACGCCTCGGAGTCCGGGGTCCGANACGATCCGGATGCGATTCCCTTGGGCATAATCCGCATACTGCGAGCCTTGAATCACCTGTAAGTACCACAACCGTGCGGCCANCAGCGAGAAAACGAGCACAACGGCGATTCCGATCACTAGAATCCGAATCCGGAGCCGTCCCAGCTCTTCCAAGGGAAAGGAATCGACTTTCACGATGCTGGCTCCAGAAGGCTATGTTCCAGACGAGCCAACCCCCAGACGACCACCGGAGCGAGCAAGCCATGCAACACGGAGGTGGGGAGGGTGATACTCCAAAAGATCGCTCCCCAGCCCAGCTCGGATTCAAGCGAGTTGAGCAGCAGCAGGGAAATCAATCCGGAGATGAGGGAGAAGAATGCTGTGGCAATGCCAAGGAAAAGGGAGTTTCCCGAGTAAAACCAGTTCGTGGTTGTGCGGGCCAAAACCAAAGTGGCGAGAAACGAGAAGGCGTACACGCCGGTGTGCAGGTGGGAAAGCCCGTCAAGTGCCAATCCCAAAGCGGCCCCGTAAAACAGCACCCAGCTTTCTGGACGGTGAAGCAAGAGGGGCAGGAGGTAAAGGAGAACCCAGTTCGGACGCAGATCCGGAGTGAGAAACGCCCGCCCCAACGTGACGTGCCACCAGAGGNCCACAANCCCCAGTCCGAAATAGAGCAGAAACATCCGCATCANGGTTTGTCNGAAAACAGGGGGCCTTGAGGTTGGGTGTGGCTCCGGATGATGACGAACACCTCCTCAATCTGATNGAAGTTGATGGCGGGTTCCAGTACGGCGGTTTTGAACAACTCGTAGCTTTTGTGCTTCACCTCCACAACCGTTCCCAACAACACCCCTTTCGGGTANATCCGACCCAAGCCGCTAGTGATCACCCGATCACCCTCCTTGATTTTTGCCCGGCGGTTGATTTGCCGGAGTTCCAAGCCGTAGTGAGTGCCAAAGGCCAATCCCCGAACACGGTTGCGTTGAATCAGCGCAGGGACACGACTGCGGCGGTCCGTGACTAGCTGCACCACCGATTGGAAGGGGGAAACGGCCTGAACGTGCCCGACCACGCCTTCCTGCAGGATCACGGCGAGATTGCGGTGAACACCGTCGTTTTGTCCCCGGTTGACGNTTCGNGTTTGGTGAATGCTGTCGGCGGATTCCCCAATGATTTCCGCAAAGACTTTCNGATCCGGATTCTGCTTGGCAAAGGCGAGCTGGTGCTTGAGCCTGCGGTANTGGATCGACTCCTCCCGAAACTGGTTGAGCTGCNCTTGCAGCGNNGCGATGCGCTGCTGGAGCNGNCGGTTTTCCGCCTTCGTGTCCACCAAGTTGATGTAGNCNTCAATNCNCCCCNCCACCTCNNTNACAATCCAGTGGGCGAGGGCTTGTGCGGGATNCACCAAGGTTTGGANNGNCTGCTGGAGGATNGANTCCTTGGGNGATTTTTGATCNCGGAACACCACNAGCAGNAGGCCAAGCAGGGTGATGAGGANCACAAGGCTCAGGCGCTGTTTGCGGAGAAATTCCAGCATTGTCAGGCGGACGCACCCTTTTGCTCCGGAATCGGCTCTCGGAGGATGACCACTGGAGCCACCATGAAGTCGGCGGCTTGAATCTCCGCGAGCGCCTTTTGCACCAAGCCTTCCCGCGCAGGCTCCAGCGTGAGCGTGAAGAGGGCCTGCTTGTTTTCGTGATCCAGGTAGTGGGGCAGTTGTTCGAGTGCGTAGATGTTGATGCCGTGTCTCGCAAGCACCTGTCCGATGTGCCCCACGATNCCGGGAGCNTCTCGGACTTCAAACCGCAAAGTGTGCTGGAAGNNGTACTGGTCAAAAGCTTCCAAGGGCCGTGCCGGCACTCCGGAATCCACGGGGCGGTTATGCTGCGGGTGCTGCACTCGGTTGAGGTCCGCGACAATCGCCGAGGCCGTTGGGAGGCTTCCGGCTCCTTTGCCGATCAACGAGATGTCCTCGGAGAAGCGCCCATGCAGAGTGACGACATTGGTGGAGCCGCTGATTTTGGCCAGCAAATCGTCTTTCGGAATCATCAACGGCANCACATAGGCACGGAGCGCATCATCGGTTCGTTGCAGCAGGGCGACCAGTTTGATGCGCCGATCCAGCCGATTGGCGTATTCAAAATCAGCAGTGTTGAGGTGGTCAATCCCCTCCAGCGTGATGTCTTCCGGGGCCAGCCACTGTCCTGTGATCAGGTGTGTGAGGATCACCAGCTTGTAGCGGGCATCAAAGCCCTTGATGTCGTTGGTCGGGTCTTGCTCGGCAAATCCTAGTTCTTGGGCTTGGCTCAGTGCCGTGGCGAAAGCGAGTTGCTGAGACTCCATCTCGCTCAGGATGTAGTTGGTGGTGCCGTTGAGGATGCCCTTCAATTCCAGCAGGTCCTGAACCTGAAAGTAATCCTTCAGGAGGCGTAGCACCGGAATCGCTCCGGCCACCGCAGCTTCAAATAGCAGATGCCGCCCCTGTTCGTGAGCCAGCGCGGTCAGTTCCGGGCCGTGTTGGGCGATCAAATCCTTGTTGGCGGTTACAACGTGCTTGCNGGCTTTGAGGGCTTCGGTGATCAATGTCCGGGCAAAGTCGCACCCTCCGATGGTTTCAACGATCACGTCCACATCATCCCGGAGCAGGTCGTTCAGGTCAGCACTGAAGAGTTCCGGCTTTGCAGCGTACCACGGCTGCGCATGAGGAGCATTGGGGTTGCGCTCCAGAATCCGGACCAGCCTTGGTTGAGGGGTAGAGGCCGCNGAGGCTTCTTTCTGGTGCTGCTCCAGCACCTTGGCAACCCCACTGCCAACCGTTCCCAGTCCNGCGATGGCAACTCGCGTTGGTGTCCTTTCGCTCATGTCAGCTCTGCTCGGTTATCAGTTTTCGTTTCAGGAAAGCGAACCACTGCGGTCTTGCAAGGAGACTCCGATCCATGACATACCAATCAGCGATTTTGAGTTCCCCTGCCTCTTGCAGCAGTTGTGGGGATTTGATGCTGCCGTCCATGATCTGTAGACCCTTGAAGGTGCGGGCCGTCCATTCAATCAGCGTTTTTTTGCGCTCAAAGCAGTGGTTGAGCGCGTGGACGGTAATCGGATGGAGGATGTTCACGCCACTCTTCTCAAGCACTCTGATGATTGCGGCAAGGTCCTTGGGGGTGAAACCGTCCTCGACCTTGTCCATGACCGAGAAGTAATACGCAATGGGAATGTGGACGCTCTCACGGTTGCGGATGCCTTGCACAATCTCCGTCGCAAGCCGCATCCGGTTGGGGATGCTGTCCGGGCCATATCCATCTTCACGGTTATTGAATTTGACAGAGAGGCATTGGTCGAGCAGCAGTTGATCGCCACCGTTGATTTCCACAAAGTCCATGCCCACCTCTTCCGCACGTTCCGCCGCATGGATGAAATGCAGGATGATCTCCTCACAGTCGCCTTCGTCAAACTCCCGGCTGATGTCGAAGTCGCGCCCAAAGTTGATCTCCGAAGGTGCCACGGGATACTCGCCACTCAACTCCGCAGAAGTCTTCGCTCCCGCATGGGAAAGTCGGATGCCGATGGCAGCACCTTCCTGCCTGACGCGCTTGACAAGCTGCTGTAAACCCTCCAAATGCTGCTCCTCGGAGATGCCAAGCTGGGTCCGGTGCATACGCCCCTGACGAGCCACATAGGCAGATTCCACGAGAATCGTTCCGATGCCCTGACGGGCTAGCGTGGTGTAGTGGCGGATGAGCGCCGGAGTCACCGTGCCATCAGTGTCGGCCTGGTTCTCTACCTTCGTTGGCGAGGCCATGATCCGGTTTGGGGATGAAATGCCAAGAATTTTCGCTGGAGTAAACAAGGTGGCGAGCGGGGCGGTCAGTTCCGATGCTTTTAAAGTGGTGGTTGCTTTCGTCGTGTTGGGCATAATTTACGGGGTTTGTTGTCAGTCACGTTATGGCGTGGATCACGCCGGTTTATTTTTTGGTCGAGCGGTTTTTTCTTCCAATCCGGAGGTGCCAAAACGACGCTCCAGTTCGGTTTCAACGGTTGTGAGCGCAATCTCCTTGTGGGCCATCAGCACCATCAGGTGAAACCAGAGGTCGGCGATTTCATGAACACATGGCTCTGGAGCCTCGCCCTTCGCGGCGATCACCACCTCGGTGGCCTCCTCGCCGATTTTCTTCAGGATGCGGTCGGTTCCTGCATTGAGCAGCGCGGCGACATAGGAACTGTCCGGATTCGCACTTTGTTGTCGCGCCTGAATCACGGCCTCGATCTGAGAGAAAATTTCACTCACTGCGCGGCTGCGGCCAAGGCCTCTGGCGCCGATTCAGCGACTCCGGAAGGAGGTTGGTAGGTTTGCTGCCGCTTGAGTCCAAGGTTTTCGATGCGTTTCCGCAGGGTGTTGCGGTTGATGCCGAGGATGCGTGCGGCGCGTTGTTGGTTCCAGCNGGTTTCCTCGAGCAGCAAATGCAGTAACGGACGTTCCACCTGCGGCATCACCAAGTCCATCAACTCCTGTCCCTCCTGCTGCACATACTGTTTGACCACCGGACGCAGTTGGCTCAGTACCAAATNCTCCAGCGATTNCTGCACGGGNTGGGATGGCACGGGGGCNACAAAACTCTGGGGTAGGCTTTCCAAAGGGATCACGCTCGCAAAGTTGGTGATCATGAGGCTCTTGACCGTGTTCTCCAGTTCTCGGACATTTCCCGGCCACGGATAGCGCTGGAGCGCCGTCATCGTTTCCGNAGCCATTTCCTTGCGGCTGACGGCCAACTCGCGGCACCCCCGTTGCAGGATATGTTCGATCAACTCCGGAATGTCCTCCGGTCGTTCGCGTAGCGGCGCGATTTTCACGGGAAAGACGTTGAGCCGATAGTAGAGGTCCATCCGGAACTGCCCATCCTTGATCCGTTGCTCCAAGTTCCGGTGGGTCGCGGCGATCACCCGCAAGTCCGTGGAGACCAACTGGTGCCCGCCGACGCGCTCAAATTGCTGCTCCTGCAACACGCGCAGTAGCTTGCTTTGCAGAACAAGGGGCATGTCGCCAATCTCATCGAGGAAGAGCGTTCCTCCAGAGGCGATTTCCAGCTTCCCGCGTTTACGCTCCACGGCACCCGTGAACGACCCTTTTTCATGTCCGAACAGTTCGGATTCCAAGAGCTCGGAAGGAATCGCTGCGCAGTTGATGGCGACAAACGAACGGGCAGCACGTCCAGAATGCTGGTGGATGGAACGAGCGACCAATTCCTTCCCGGTTCCGCTTTCCCCCTGAATCAGCACGGTCAAGTCCGTGTCGGCTACGCGGCCAATCGCCTTGTACAGCTCCCGCATTGATGAACTGGAACCCACCAGTAAATCCGATTTTCCGGAACGAGCTTGCTTCCGTTTTGCAGAAGCAGGCTGGCGGCGCTGATCTTGAGCAGCCTTCTCAACGAGTTGTTCGACGGCCTCCAAGTCGAAGGGCTTGGCGATGTAGTCATACGCGCCCGCCTTCATCGCCTCAATGGTGTGAAACATTGAATCCTGCCCGGTCATGACCAGCACGGCGAGATCAGGAATCATTTTCAGTGACGATTTTGTGAACGATAGACCATCCTCTCCGGGCAGGTTGATGTCCACCAAGGCCACCTGGAAGGAGTGCCTGCCCAAGAGCGACCGCGCAGCTTCAGCGCTTTCTGCCTCATGCACGGTATATCCGGCCTCTCGCAACGCCTGTCTCAGCACCCAGCGGATGCTAACCTCATCGTCAACAATGAGAACCTGAACAGGGTCAGCCACTTGTCCGGACATAGCCCTTCAGTTCGTCTTTGAGCATCCGCAAACTCAGCAGGGCATCGGCTCCGGAGATCGAATCTTCCGGACCAAACTCGCCCCGAATCCGATTGCGGACCGAGAGGATGTTTCGAGAGGTGAGCGTTCGTGCGGCGTTGTAGTAATAGGCATCAGCACGGACATCCGACCACGGGGATTTTTCGCCAATGAACCGTGTGGCCAAGGTCTGATCCTGCATGACTTTGATGAGAATGTCCTCCAGCATCAGGGCATACTCCGCCCGCGTCACCGGACGATCTGGAAAGAATAATTTCTGTGGATTGGCTTCCAAGCCCCGCACCCCCAGTTGCAGCACATCCTCAATGTCTGCCTTGAGGGGATGGTTGGCGATGTCGGCGGCAAGAATTTGTTCCTTGGTGCCCGATGCAAAGTTTTTGGTGGGCGAGGTGTATCCGGATACATTATTTTTGATCCCGCGTGCGTAAAGCTCGGCAAGCTGGAACTCCTCGATGAGCAACGCTGCAAAGTCGGCGCGGGTGATTTGCTGCGCGAGCGCAACGGTACGGCCATGCCGGGTGCCCGGACGTGCGCGGGTCACACGATTGAGTTGTTCCAAAGCTTTGTCGGCCTCACGAACACGGGTGAGGTTCAGGTCCAGCACTTTGCGGAATTGGTCAGCAGCGGGGTTGAATTCCAAACCCTCCCGGTAGGCAATCCCCAGAAAAAACAATGGTTCGGAACGCTGAGATTGCAGATTCGGATGGCTCTCCAGAATCTCAGCGGCAATGGCGGCGTGGTCCTGAGATTCCTCCAGCCAATCCTCGTTGTTCTTGAGTGTGGTCTCAACACGAATGGCGGTGACCCGCACTGCAAAGCGATCCCGGGACGATTCTGCTGCNGAGANTGCTGCTTCCAGATTGTCTCGNGCCTGCTCCTTGAGTTCGGCCTGTTTTTCGGAGGTGCGGCCATCTTCGTTGGAACGATGCGCCTGCACCAANGCCTTTCCCGCAAGGGCTGGGCTATGCTCCGCGTTCAGTTCCAGCGCTAACTCGAATTCCTGTGCCGCCGCATTCCAGCGGCCTTGCTCGACGGCGTCCATGCCCCGCAGAACGTGATGTCCCGGAGTGTCCAGTTTTCCGGAAGCCTTGCGGGGACCGGACTGGCTGCAACCAATCAGCAAAACCGTGAGGCTCAAAACAACCATCCAAACGGCAGAACGCAAAAGTCCGGAAGGGGTTGGGCACATGAGAAGCTTGGTCATGGGAACTCCTAAGGTNATGAGGCGATGGCGAACTGCGCTTCGGCATCTTTGATTTTGCGCTCCAGTTCTCCTTGAAGCGCGGTGGTGTTCTCCGTATCAAGAACTCCGGTGGAGGCGAGGAATCCAAGATAAATACTCAGCGAAGACTGAATGCTCTGGAGGTCATCCTGCACGGGATTGGCCTCTGCCATGAACCACGCGACAAACTCACTGATGGTGGCGGACGTCCACTCTGTGGGCGCGGGTGCGTCAAAATCCTCAAGGAACAACTCCACATCCTCTCGAATGCGCCGGACGTCCGTCTCCGGTTGCCCACTCAAGCTCTGGAAGAAGCCTTCGCTTTGCGCAGTGGAAGCCTCTTCTCCTTCCGGAGTCAGCATGGCGTTTTTGAGCAGGTCCGGGTCTGCGGTCATCTGCTCAATGAACTCGCTGTTGCGGGACTCGAAGTCTCGCATCGCGGGGTAGATTTCATCCGCCTCCAGTGTGGAACCTTGCAATGCAGCTTGTGTGCGCAGGTAGAGCGCAATGAGCAGTGGATTGGAAAGATGTGGAATCTGCNCGCTGTTCTCAAGCTGGTGCCGGGTGGCCTTGGCGAGCATGTGCTTGGAAGATTGTGGCCCGGAACCTTCCTCCATCTGCGCCAAGTATTGGTCCAACTTATCAAGGAATTCCGGGGTCAACAGTCGCATCACCTGAATCGGTTCCGGCAGGTTCTCTTGCTGGAGGGCCTCCAGCCGCTGAGTGTCCATGCGGAGGTCGTCCAGTTCCGGGGCGAAGGCAAGGCGCGGCAGGGTGTGCAGGAGTTGCTTGAGCTGCTGTGAGGAACCGCTGCGTCCGGGGCGNNGGGCTATGGTTTTNTGACGCTGCAACGCCTTCTTGTGCTGCTTCTGCTGTTGGCGGCGCACCATTCCGGCTTTCTTGCTCTTGCCTTTTTTGGCCATGCGTAAATCGAGGTTGGAGGACGTGAAGTTGCTGGCTGTTGAGTAACGACAGATGGAACCGTTTAGGATGGCAAATCTCCCTGAAAAAATCACGCGAAATCCCCGGCAGGCGACCACATTTTCAGAATTACTGAAAAATTGNGCGACTTTTTTAANTTTTTTTGATTGCCTTATCTGTCCGATCTCGGTATGTATAGCCGTTGTGTGTCAACTTTAACCTAGGAGGAATATGGACCGATTACTGAAATTGAGTATCGCAACCCTGTTGCTGGCCACCCTTGCTGGACCCGCGTGGGCCAGTGGTGGTGGTGAACCGAAAGCGCCATTCCCGGTACCGCTTACGTGTTACTCAGAGGATCCGGGCACAGCGAAGTTTGAGGCAGCTCACTGCGATTTAGTCCCGGACATTGAGGGCTACCGCGACCCGGTTGGAGTTGGAATTGGAGAACTCCTCTCGCACCGCATCAGCGCTAACCCGTTTAACCTGATCGGCTCGCTGATCTTCTTGATCGCCATTCTCCACACCTTCATGGCGAACAAGCTCACCGAAATGGCGCATCAGATTCACCACGAGCACGATGAGCGGATGAAAGCCACCGGTGCTACGGGGGANGAGATCTCACACGATGTCCCTGCTAAGGCGGAGGTNCTCCACTTNCTTGGCGAGGTGGAGGCGGTCTTTGGCATGTGGGTGATCGCGTTGATGGTGATCATGATCGGCTACTACGGAGACTGGAGCACCTTCAAGGATTACATTGCGCATGACCGCAACTACGTCGAGCCAATGTTTGTGGTGGTGATCATGGGAATCGCCTCAACACGCCCCGTCGTCAAGTTTGCCGAGAAACTCTTGGGCCTTGCGGCAGGAATCGGCGGACACAGCGCAGCTGCGTGGTGGCTGTCNATTTTGACGATTGCGCCCNTGCTGGGATCGTTCATCACTGAGCCTGCCGCAATGACGATTGCNGCCTTGTTGCTGGCCAATCAGTTCTACANGCTCAAGCCATCCCCGTNGTTTGCTTATGGTACGCTGGGGTTGTTGTTCGTGAATNTCTCGGTGGGAGGAACCCTCACGCATTTTGCGGCGCCNCCTGTGTTGATGGTCGCGGGTCCATGGGAATGGTCGCTGGGCTTCATGGCCGCCAACTTCGGTTGGAAGGCCGNTGTGGGGATTGTGATCGCGAATATCCTCTACTACATGGCCTTCAAGGGGGAGTTTGCCAAGATGGCACGGGGAGAGGTCGCGGAGGACGATTCCAAACTCAAGCCAAGGCAGATGAGTCACGAGGACTTTGAAAACATGTGGGCGGAGCGCGATGCGCCAATTCCGGTCATGGTGACGCTGGTGTCCATTCTCTTTATGGGGTGGACGGTGTTCAACGCTCACTACCCACCGCTCTTCATTGGCGGTTTCCTCTTCTTCCTGGGTTTCATGGTCGTGACGGGCACCCATCAGAACCATGTTGAACTCAAGAGTCCGGTCATGGTGGGTTTCTTCCTTGCCGGGCTGGTCACGCTCGGTGGTCTTCAGGGGTGGTGGATCGCTCCGGTGTTGGGTTCCTTGGAGGACTTGCCGCTGATGTTGACGGCAACCATCCTGACTGCGTTCAACGACAATGCCGCTATCACCTATCTCGCTACGCTGGTGCCCGGACTGGCTGATAGTGCGAAGTATGCGGTGGTGGCCGGAGCCGTCACTGGAGGTGGCCTGACCGTGATTGCCAACGCGCCNAACCCGGCAGGGCAGTCCATCTTGGGCCGCTTCTTTGGGGGCGGGGTCANTCCGGCGAAACTGGCGATCNGTGCTCTGATCCCCACCATCATCATGGGCGCGTGTTTCATGGGCATCCCATTCAGCGGCTAATTTTCTAGCTGTTAGTTTTTTCCCCGCTAGCCTGTGTGTATTCTGGCTGGCGGGGCTTTCTCCTNCCTTTTCTGCCTCTCTCGGGCTTGTGCTCCGGATTCCGTTGCGCTAAATATTTCCGTTCTTGTGTTCTTTTCGCTAGGCCTTGTGTGAGTTTCATCAAATCTGCTGAGAAATTTACAAAGAAACAGTGATAGCGTGAGGAGGAGNGCAACGGTAGAATGTGTTCATCCNNATTTTTTGCAGCCGGAACAATCATCCCTCTCAACTTAGGAAACCATGTTGCGCTCAACTTAGGAAACCATGTTGCGAATTCTCTTCTACATCACCTTGCTCTTCCTTCCAGAAATTCTGCTGGCTGGAGGAAGTTCCGGAGCCACGGGGACCTTCCCGACTTCACTGGACGCTTACGGCGACGGGGACTTTAGCGCGCAGGGCAAGGGCATTGGTGAAATCCTGAGCCACCGTATGAGCGTGGATCCGTTCAATCTCGTGGGGTCGCTGATCTTCCTCTGTGCCATTCTCCATACCTTTGTGGCGGGACCGCTCCGGGCCAAGGCGGAACACCTGCACCACGAACACGAATCGGTGATGCAGCAGCAGGGAGCCTCGTACGAGGAGATCGAGCGCACAACGCCGATGAAGGTGCATCTGCTGCACTTCCTGGGCGAGGTGGAGGCGATCTTCGGAATCTGGGTGATTGCATTGGCGGCGGCGGTCATCGGCTTTTACGACTGGGGGACCTTCAAGCACTACATGGCGCATACGGTCACCTACATCGAGCCGATGTTTTTGGTGGTGATCATGACCTTGGCCTCCACCAAACCCGTCCTCAAGCTTTCGGAGAAGATTCTAGGCGTGGTGGCGGGCTTGGGAGGACACAGCCCCGCTGCGTGGTGGCTGTCGATTTTGACCATCGCCCCCATGCTGGGGTCGTTCATCACCGAGCCTGCGGCCATGACGATTTCCGCCCTGCTGTTGTCACATCAGTTCTACGACCTCAAACCCACTCCTCGACTGGCTTACGCCACGATCGGGTTGCTGTTCGTCAACGTTTCGGTGGGAGGAACCGTGACGCATTTCGCAGCACCTCCGGTACTGATGGTTGCGGAACCGTGGGGTTGGACGCTGGGGTTCATGGCGACCCATTTTGGTTGGAAGGCCTTGCTCGGCATCGTGATTTCCAACGTCATCTACTACCTCGTGTTCCGGAAAGACCTAGCGGCGCTCAAACCGCAAGAAGGCAGCTCTGACGGGGATGAGGAAGGGACTCCGGTGTGGATCACACTCGTCCACCTGCTGTTCATGGCATGGACGGTCCTCAACGCGCATGAACCTCCCTTGTTCATCGGAGGTTTTCTGATGTTCCTCGGATTTGCGGTGATCACCCAGCGGTATCAGGGGGAAAGCAGCCTCAAGGCAGCAGTGCTGGTGGGCTTCTTTCTGGCAGGGTTGGTGACGCACGGGGGGGTGCAGGCGTGGTGGATTGCTCCGGTCCTTGGCTCATTGCCGGACTTGCTGCTGATGATCGGCGCCGCGATTCTCACGGCGTTCAACGACAACGCCGCGATCACCTTCTTGAGTACGATGGTTCCGGGGTTTACGATCACCGCAAAGTACGCCGTGGTGGCTGGGGCCGTGACTGGAGGTGGCCTCACAGTGATCGCCAATGCACCGAACCCGGCAGGTCAGTCGATCCTGCAAAAGTACTTTCCTGGAGGCGTCAACCCTGGAAAGCTCGCCCTCTCCGCCCTCATCCCCACGATCATCATGGGGCTGTGCTTCATGGGTCTCCCCACCGTCTCGGAAGAAAGCGACCCACAGCGTCACAAGGTGAGCGTGCCCACGGAATCCTCCGAGTCCGGTTGAGATGACACTCCGGAGCAAGAGGGTTGGCCCTAGGCTAACCCTCGACCTCCTCCAGAAACTCCCGGTACGCCTCGGCATCCATCAGACCTTCTTGGTCATCGGGATTGTCGAAGGAAATCCGTACCAGCCAGCCCTCGTCGTAACAGTCCTCATTGATCAGTTCCGGGCGCTCCTTGAGCGCTGTGTTGACCTCCAAGATTTTGCCGGTCGCGGGCATGAAGAGAGAGGAAACGGCCTTGACCGATTCAATGTTCCCGAATTCATCTCCGTTGTCCATCTCTTCATCGGGGGTGGGGAGTTCCACATAGACGATGTCTCCAAGGGATTGTTGGGCATAGGCCGTGATCCCGACTTCGCCCTTGTTACCATCAAGGCGGATCCACTCATGCTCTCGGGTGTAGAGGAGTTCCTCTGGAATTTCACTCATGGGTTGTGTCATGCTAAAGGAGTAATCAATGGGCGACTGTTCCCTGTCGCCGGACTCTCAAATCGGAGTTTAATCTAGCCTTGCTTGGAGAGATGTCCAAGGAAAAAAGCAAGGTGGTCCCAATTTTGACTCCTCAACTCGAAACTAATCCAGTCTCAAATTCGCCATGAAACTTTATTCGTTTGCCCTTTTCTTGATGTCGCTGTGCTTGCCGATCCCGCTCCACGCTCAGAGCACGGAGGACTTGGAACACCTCATCCGGGAATCCAAGACTCGTGCGGCACTGGTGCAGAATGTCCAGAAAGCCGTGGTCAATATCAAGGTCGAGAAAGTACTGCGGGGGGCGGGCGGTCAGCCACTCAACAACCCGTCGGAACTCTACAACGATGAGTTCCTCAAGCGTTTCTTTCCAAACCTTCGCCTTCCCCAGCGCGGGCGTGGGCGCGAGTTTCGGCAGGAGGGCATGGGTTCCGGTTCCATCATCAGCGCAGAGGGGCACATCCTCACCAACCATCATGTGGTGGGTGAGGCCGATCGGATTCTCGTCAAGCTTTACGATGGTCGGGAACTGGAAGCTAAACTCGTCGGCACAGATTCAGAATCCGACATCTCTGTGATTCAGATCGAGAGGTCGGACCTGCCCGTTTTGCCCATGGGCAACTCAGATGAGATCGAGGTGGGTGAGTCCGTCATCGCCGTTGGCAACCCCTTCGGGCTTTCGCAGACGGTCACTTATGGGATTGTCAGTGCGAAGGGACGCTCCGGAGTGGGCATCGCCGAATATGAAGACTTCATCCAAACCGATGCGGCGATTAACCCCGGCAACAGCGGGGGGCCGCTGATCAGCTTGCGCGGCGAGATCGTGGGGGTGAACACGGCGATCTTCACGCGTAGCGGAGGCTACCAAGGGATCGGCTTTGCCGTGCCGATCAACATGGCACGGGGCATCCTAGAGGATTTGATTAGCCGGGGCAGCGTTTCTCGTGGTTGGCTTGGGGTTGGCATTCAAGATATCACTCCGGACTTGGCCCGGATGTTTAATCTGGAGAGCACGCGAGGGTCGCTCGTCACCGGAGTCATGCCTGGTACTCCTGCGGAGCGGGAGGGGTTGCAGAAGGGCGACATTGTGGTTGAACTGAACGACCGCAAGGTTGTGGACAGCAACCACTTCCGCAACATGATTGCCAATGCCCGTGCCAATGCCGTCGTCCGGATTGTGATCCTTCGGAGCAACGAATCCCTCCGCTTCGAGATCCGTCTGGACGAACGTCCCAAGAACCTCTCGCGGCGTTTTACCCCTTCCACTCCGCAGGCACCGCCACTGGAACAGGACAATCCGCTCGGCATTGTGGTGGTGGAGTTGACAGCAGAGAGCGCACGGCAATTCGGACTGCAAGTCGAGTCCGGCGTTGTGATTCGTGAAGTCGCCGAAGGTTCCCCCGCCGCCGAAGCAGGGTTACGGGCCGGGCTGGTCCTTCAGGAAATGGACTCAAAACCGATGGCGAATTTAGAGGATTTCCGGACAGCCCTTGCGGATGCGGACTTAGAGAAAGGGGTGTTGCTCTATGTCACCTCCGGGAGCGGTGGGCAGTATATCGTGCTTCGAAACCACTGACATGCGAGTTGGCTACGAAGCAATCCTAGCGGCGATGAAGCACTTGCGCCAGCAGACCGGACCCGATGATTTTCCGGATTTTCCGGACGTGCAGCAGCAGTTCGAGCAGCAGTTCAGGCAACCGTCCGAAGCCCTCTTGCGCGACGGACTCCGCAAGGCGTACCGCCATGTCGCGGAAGGCATCTGATTGTGTTGTCGAACCCACCGTTGCTGCTCTTCGGGCTGATCACGCTGCTCTTCGCGGCGTGGATCGTGGTCGGCTTGATCCGACACCACACTGGGATGCTGGAGGAACGCCCCAAGCGCAAGCCGTGGCTGCTGGGGGTGTGCGAAGATTTTAGTCGTCAGGTGGGCATTCCGCTTGGCATCTTGAGGTTGCTGCTCTTACTTTACGGAGTGCTAGGGATTGGGGTGCTTTTTTACCTGCTCTACTACTGTGCGATGCGCCGCTGGCAGCAGGTGGTTCCGGAGCCAGTGGTTCCGCCGCCGCCGACAGTGACACGTATCGAGTCCCACCACTACCCACGATGAGCGGCGCATCCGCATCGTCCGCGGCTTCCGGAGAACTGCACAGAAAGTCTGTGCTGGTCACTCGCCCGGAGGAGGATGATCCTCGGCTGAGTCGGTTGCTGGTGAACCACGGAGCGCTTGTTTATCTGCTTCCGACCTTCCAGATCGCACCAGTCAAATCGTGGGGTGCGTTTGATCAAGTGGTTCAAAATGAACTCCCCCACTTGGATTGGTTGGTGTTCACAAGCCGGAATGCGGTGCGGCTGCTAGTGCGACGATTGAAGACGCTGCAAGTGGAATGCTCTGTACTGCGGCATTTGCAGATAGCATGCATCGGCAAGACCACAGCGACTGCGATTCGTGAGCTTGGCTGGACGGTGGAACTCGTACCCGACGAGGCCAGTTCTGAGGGGTTGGTCGCCAGTTTTTCCAAGCGGGAGTTGCATGGGCAGCGGTTTTGGATGCCCGGAGCGCAGCAACCCCGCGAGTTGCTTTCTGCGTCCTTGCGAGAGCAAGGCGCAGAAGTGATCCAGACTCCGGTTTACGAAACAGGTTGTCCGCCAATTCCTCCAGCTTTTCTGACGAAACTGGTGGTGTCCGGACGGTTGGACTGGCTGACGTTTTGCAGCCCCTCGGCAGTCAACAATTTTGTGAAACTGACCACTCCCCAAGTCGTGCTTGCCGAACTCAAAACCGCCGTGGCCTGCATTGGTCCCACCACCCGTCAAGCCTTGCACGAACACGGATTTTGTGTGACGGTGACTGCATCCGAGCAAACCCTCGCGGGACTTGTCCAAGCGATGACCGTGCCGTCATAACAAGGGAGGCGATGATGAAGCAACCTATTTACTATACACCCATTCAACTCCAGACCCTTGTGGAGCGGGGTGTGGTGCTTCCGGACTCAGAGGCAGTCCACATTGCAACCGATGTGGTGTTGGAACGCATCTCGGCCACGGCCACGCTCCACCCCGGAACCCGAATTTCTGGAGTAAAAACGACCATTGGCGCACAGGTGGAAATCGGATTGTGTGGCCCTGCGACCCTTGAGGATGCGGAGGTCGGTGACGGAGCCGTGGTCGGCAGTTTGGGACCCGTCACCCTCTGTCGTACAACGGTGGGGCCGCACAGCGATCTTGGCTCCGGAGTGGCGGAGGACTGTGTGTTCTTGGGCAAGGAAACGCAGCTCAACGATTTCACTACGGGCTACGGTTTTCGAGTCCGGAAGGGATCGCTCTACGAAGAAGACGCTTCCACCGCNCAGNACACCGACACGAAAATGACGATCCTCTTTCCGTGGGTCACGCTGGGCAGCAACAGCAACCTCTGTGACCTGTTGATCTCCGGAGGCAATGGCCCGGAATTGGGACATTTCACCGAGGTGGGTAGTGGAACCATTCACTTCAACTTCACGGCTCACGGTGACAAGGCCACCGGAACACTGCTGGGAGACGCCGAATCCGGATTGTTCCTCGACTGCAAACGCCTGTTCATTGGCGGCAACAACAGCCTGCTTGGACCGTTGCAGGCAGAATATGGAACCTTCACCCCGGCGGGNGGGCGCTGCTCGCGGCGGCTCCTGCGCGGACTCAATCCTACTGATGCAAACCGCACAGGTTTCACGCCTTATCCAGACAACCGTCCCCGCAATTTGCGACGGATTGTCGGTAGCCAAGTCGAGTACTGCGCCCAGTTGATTGTGCTGCTGCANTGGTACGAGTTGGTGCGGATGCCTTTTGCTGCGTCCAATGCCTTGCGAACGGTCTATGCNGCCGGACNCGAAACAGTATGCGACAACCTGAAAGAGCGCATCCGCCAACTTGATGNCGTGCTTAGCCGCGACGAGTCCTATGCTCCAAAAGATCGCTGGCTCCAGTCCCAATGGCCGATTTTGCAAGCTCAGCTTCAGGAAGTCGAACGCTTTGCCAGCGCGCTCCCGGAAGCCTTCCGCACGGCGCTGGAAGCAAGCAGGAATCGAGACCCCCAGCTACCTTACACCCAACTGATCCGCTCGCTTCCGCCAGCAGCGGTGCTGGCAGGACAAGCGTGGACGACCCAAATCGCCGCTACGGTGAGAAACCTACTCCTTCACTAACCCGCTTTACCACTGTTTCGGAGTTTCAGGATGCCTTGGCTTTATCTTGTGATCGCAATTTGTTTTGAGGTGGCCGGAACCATCTCGATGAAACTCTCNGACGGCTTCACCAAGCTGGGCCCGTCCNTGGGAATCGTGGTGTTTTACCTGATAAGTNTNATGCTGCTTACATTTGCGCTCAAGCAGATTGATGTCAGCGTGGCCTACGCCATCTGGTCCGGGTTCGGCACCGCCTTGGTCACGATCATTGGCTTTTGGTGGTTCAAGGAACCTTTCACNGTGCTGAAGCTGGCTTCGATCTCCCTCATCATNGCCGGAGTGGTGGGACTGCAACTCGGTTCGCAGCACACATGAAACACACGGTGCTGATCCTTTTTGCCTGCCTAAGCATGTCTGGATGCGNCCATTCGCAANCAATNCCGGAAACCGACAGCNCNTTGCCNNNGCACCANCTTCCGGACGGCANNTTCCGNAACAACNACC
>PANO01000020.1:0-37584 GCA_002707655.1 Deltaproteobacteria bacterium | reverse complement strand
TCCATCAACAAACCCTTCTCNGATCTGCTNANGTGGTGGTGGAATGGGGAAAAACCGGAGCCGATCCGCTTTCCGCTGGCCAAGAACAACCCAGCTTTTCTCCAGCAGAACCGCATGGAACCGACTCTGACGTGGATCGGACACGCCACGCTACTCATCCAGTTTGACGGGCTGAACATTCTCACCGATCCCCACCTCACCGAGCGGTCCTCACCGCTGAGTTTTTTCGGTCCCACGCGGCACACGCCTCCGGGCCTCAGCTTCGAGGAACTGCCGGAGATTGACGTGGTGGTGATTTCGCACAACCACTACGACCACCTCGACCAAGGCACCGTCGAGCAGCTTTACGAGCGCCAACGCCAACATCCGCCGCGCTTCTTCGTTCCGCTCAGGCAGAAGGCATGGTTTGATGACTTGGGCATCCCAAATGTGGTGGAACTCGACTGGGGGCAGAGTGTGGAGTTCCGGGGCTGGCAAATCTACGCCGTGCCCGTGCAGCACTGGAGCAGCCGCACCCCGTGGGACCGCAACACGGTGCTGTGGACGGGGTGGGTGCTGGAGCATCCGGAGTTTCGTTTCTTCTTTGCGGGCGACACGGGATACTCGCAGGATTTCCAAGACCTCGGCAAACGCTTTGGCGGCTTCGACCTTGCGGCCCTCCCCATTGGGGCGTATGAGCCACGCTGGTTCATGCAGGCGGCGCATGTCAATCCGGAGGAAGCAGTGCAGATTCATCTCGACCTACAGGCCCGCTTTTCTGTGGGTATCCACTGGGGCACCTTCCAACTCACCGATGAACCAATGGACGAACCACCACGACGCTTGCAGCAAGCTTTAACCTTTGCAGAAATTCCGGAGGATCGCTTTTTTGTGATGCAACACGGGAAAACCCGCTCACTGGATTTTCTCCGGCAAACGGAAACGGCTCAACGCAAAACCACGGTGGAACTTGCTGCCGATTGATTTGGGATATACCATGACGACCGCATTGACTGAAACGCTGGGAATTCGACATCCGCTGTTACTCGCGCCAATGGCCTTTGTCGCCGGAGGTCGCCTTGCTGCCGCTGTCAGCGACGCTGGAGGATTGGGGTTCATCGGTGGAGGCTATGGAGATGCGGAGTGGCTGGAGCAGGAATTCCAAGAAGCCGGAGCAACTCGGATCGGGGTGGGATTCATCACATGGACGCTGGCACGACAACCTGCACTGCTTGATGAAATCCTCAAGCACAAACCCGCAGCGATCTGGCTCTCCTTCGGTGATCCGGAACCCTATGTCCAGTCCATCCGTTCAGCAGGAGCATTGCTGGTTTGCCAAGTACAAACCGTGGCAGACGCGCTCCGGGCTAAAACTGTGGGTGCCAATGTGATCGTCGCACAGGGCACCGAAGCCGGAGGACATGGCGCGGATCGAGCCTTGTTCACTCTGCTTCCTGCCGTGGTCGATGCCGTCGCTCCTGTACCTGTAGCGGCAGCAGGTGGCATTGCCGAAGCCCGTGGAGTGCAAGCCGCATTCGCATTGGGAGCCTCCGGAGTGGCTGTCGGCACCCGCTTCTTTGCCACACAGGAAGCCTTGGGGCACCCCAACGTCAAGCAAGTGCTGGTGGAAAAAACTGGGGCCGACACCGTGCGCTCGCGGGTGTTTGACCACATCCGGGGCTACGATTGGCCGCAGCTCTACACAGGCCGCACGCTTCACAACGATTTTCTGAAGCGTTGGCAAGGTCGGGAATCGGAGCTGACTGCTAACCTTGCCAAAGAACAGCAATGCTACCAAGCCGCCGCAATGATTGGAGACACGAACACGATGGCGATTTTCGCTGGAGAAGGACTGGATTTTATCCATGACCTTCCCTCAGCCGCCGAAGTGGTCGCCCGCTTGTTCCCGAATCCTTAACAGCGACAAATTATTGGCTGTTTGCCATCAGCCGTCAGTGGTAAAATGTTGAAACATTTCTCTGCTTGATTGAATGAGTCATTTTTTCGCAACCTGCGCCAAGGGACTGGAGCGTCTGTTAGTGCAGGAGTTGGAGGCGTTGGGAGCAGAATCCTGCGAGGCGCGAACCTCCGGGGTGACTGTACAGGGATCACTGGAAACCGCCTATCGGGCGTGCTTGTGGTCCCGCGTCGCCAGTCGGGTGTTGTGGCCGCTCACCAAGGTTTCGGCTCCAGACACGGACACGCTGTACTCAGCCCTGAAAACCTTCCTGTGGGAGGAGCATTTTACGGTGGACAAGACTTTCGCCGTCCATTGCACGGCTCTCCATGCTCCAATTTCCAACACGCACTTTGCCGCCCTGCGCGTCAAGGATGCCGTCGTGGACCGCTTCCGCGATTTTGTCGGACGGCGGCCCAATGTTGATCCTGAAGCTCCAGATTTGCGGATCGCCGTGCATCTGCAAGAAGAAACCGCACAGGTTTATCTCGACCTCTCCGGAGCAAGCCTGCACCGCCGGGGCTACCGTCAGGAATCCGGACCCGCTCCCCTGAAAGAAACACTTGCGGCAGCTGTCCTGAAGCTTGCGGAGTGGCCTACTTTTGCCCAATCCGGAAATCCCCTGCTCGATCCCATGTGTGGATCGGGGACCTTGGTGCTGGAAGCCGCGCTGATGGCGGCGGACTGGGCACCGGGACTGTTGCGGAGGGGCTTTGGTTTTGAGGCGTGGCGGCACCACGACAGGAAAGTGTGGTTTGAACTGGCACTGGAAGCGAAGAAGCGCAAGCAGGCAGGGTTGGCGTGTATGCCACAGTTGCTAGGGTACGATTCTGACGGCACAGCCATCCGCACCGCATTGGAAGCCCGGGACCGCTTGGGTTTAGCAAAACAAGTCCACTTCGAGCGGCGCGATTTGGACCGCTTTGAGGTTCCGGATTCAGCAACCGGACTGGTGGTGGCAAACCCTCCCTACGGCGAACGGCTGGGAACTTCCACACACTTGATGCCACTTTACGCGCACTTGGGGACACAACTCAAACGATATTGTGGGGGTTGGCGAGCGGGGGTGCTCACTTCTGATCCTGAGCTGGGACACGCGCTCGGGATGCGGGCAGATCAGCAGGACAAACTCTTCAACGGTGCAATCCCGTGTGTGCTTTACGGATTTGCGATTCACCAGAATTCGGAAGCCAAGCTCGCTTCTTCAAGTACGGACACGAATGGAGCCTCACGAAGTATCGCGAGTGGACCGGAGCAGATGTTTGTTAACCGACTGCACAAAAACCTGCGTCGCCTCAAGAAGTGGCGGGAGCAGCAAGACATTCACTGCTTTCGCGCCTACGATGCCGATCTCCGGGAGTACAATGTTGCCGTGGATCTGTACGAGGATTGGGCCGTGCTGCAGGAGTATCAGGCTCCTGATTCGGTGGACACAACCAAGGCGCAGCAGCGGCTCCGGGCGGTCGTGACATCGCTCCCGGAGGCACTNGGGATTTCGCCCTCACGGGTGATCCTCAAGGTGCGGGCACGGCAGGGNCGGAGTTTCCGGTACACTGCGGAGACTGAGAATCGTCAGTTTTTGGAAGTCCGGGAAGGCGATTTGCGCTTTCTCGTCAATTTCACGGACACGATTGACACGGGACTGTTTCTCGATCACCGCCTCACCCGCCAGTGGCTTCGGGAACGAGCGCGGGGCCAGCGCTTTCTCAACCTCTTCGGCTACACCGGAACGGCCTCGGTCGCGGCGGCCAAAGGCGGAGCGTCCGCAACGACGACCGTGGACCTCTCCCCGCGCTTTCTGGAATGGTCCGACCGTAACCTCGCGCTCAATGGATTCCACGGCAACGAACATCGTCTGCAACGCTCCGACTGTCTTGAATGGCTGAAACGAGGACGCGGCGATTATGAGCTGATTTTCCTTGATCCGCCCACCTTTTCCCACTCCAAGCGGGCCCATGATTTTGCCGTGCAGCGGGATCATCTGGAACTCATTCGGCTGACCATGCAACGCTTGGCTCCGGAGGGTGTGCTGCTCTTCACTAACCACTTCCGGCAGTTCAAGCTGGAACCAGAACTGTTGGAGGAATTCGCAGTTGAAAACCTCCATTCTCACACCGTGCCCAAGGATTTCTCTCGCACCCCCAAGGTCCACTGGGCGTGGGCCTTTCGTCATCGCTAGCATGTCTGCCACTCCACGAGTGGCCCGGACTTCCCTGCGCCGATAGAGGCCTACGCCGTCGCCTCCGAGGCGGGAGCTTGACGAGGCCGGAGAGCGCTGAGATTGAGGGTCTGGATTTCGATGACCTGCCCCTCAGCGTTCTCCGCAAACAGGATACCCTCCTTGAGGTAGGACTTCTGCTCCACGCCGTCTTGGAGCCGAATCGAAGCGAAATCCAAGTCTGGATCAATCAGGATTTTTGGAAATTCACGATCACGGTAATCACGATCCATACTTCCTCCCTTGGCAAAATGACTGCGGCCAGATCATTGCCTGAGCGAGTCAAGAATGTTTTTGACAAGATGAGCTTTGGATAGTCTCCCTCTGGAGTGTTGATGCCTGTCCTCAGCAAAATTCACCCTGTAAAGTGTTGTGATTTTGCAAATAGACAGCGTTTTCCGGTGTGTTTCTCCCAGTTTTCAGTGATTTTTCCAGAATTTCAGAGGAACAACACTCCAGAGGGAGACCATCGAACAATGTCACCATCGAGAACAACCAGTGGACGGGAGCGAACACAGGCAACACCTACGACGACAATGTGTTCATGGCTCTTGGTTCCACCCTACACTTTCAGGGTAGTGCCTCGGACCTTATCCAAGTCAACTGTGCGAACCGGGCGGACAGCGTCTCTGGAACGGTGTACAATATGCCGATCTCCTATCTCTTTGAGCATGGCAGCACCGGGTTGGCCTTGCAGTCCATCCGGGAGGATGGATCCGGCAACAAGCGTACGAACTGCCCGGTCTTCAGCTGGGGTGAGGGGGAGCCGAGGCTGGAGGNNTTAGCGGAGTTCACCTCCAAAACTCACGTTAGACGACATCGGAGCCGCCGGACCCGGCAATGACGATCTTGCCCTCTTCCTCCAAGGTTTTGACGACCTNGATGATTTTTTGTTGAGNCGATTCCACATCTGAAACCCGCACCGGCCCAAGGTTTTCCAAATCNTCCCGTACCATGTCCGCCTGTTTGGAGGACATGGATGAGAAAATCAACTCCTTCACCGCATCGCTGGCGGTCTTGAGTGCCATGGTGAGGTCCGGAATNTCAACATCTTTGAGGACTGTTTGCATCTGCTTGGCGTCGATAGCGGAGAGGTCCTCGAAGGTGAACATGAGTTCGCGGATCTGTTCGGCGAGGTCCGGATTCGNCTCCTCAATGGTTGAAAGGATACGGGTCTCGGTCGCCTTGTCCACCGCGTTGAGGATTTCGGAGACAGGGCCAACCCCGCCCACTTTGGTGACCATGCTGCTTGCGCTCTTCATTTCCTCGAACAGCACGTCGTTGAGTTCCGAAACGACTCCGGGCGGGATGCTTTCAAGCACCGCCATGCGGTACAAGACGTCGGCTTGCAGGTTTTCGGGAAGGTTGCGGAGGACGATGGAGGATTGGTCGGTGTTGCGGATGTAGGAAAGCACCAAGGCAATGGTTTGTGGGTGTTCACNCCGTAGGTAGTTGGAGATCATCACGGGGTCGGCGTAGCGGATGGCATCCAGCCCACCTTCCTCCTGTCCGGAGTGCAGGCTGCCCTCCAGTTCCTTGGCCTTCTCCGCACCCAGTGCCTTGCTGAGGGCGTTCTTGACGAAATCCGGAGAGGCGTTGATGTTGACCCCCTCGTCCTGCGTGACGGTGTTGCGGTAGAATTCCTCCAGCACGATGTCGAGTTCTTCCGGTGCGACGTCGGTGAAGCGGGTCATGTAGTAACCGACCTGCTGGATTTCCGATTCGTCCAGATTCTTCATCACTTCCGCTGCGCCGTCCTCGCCGAGGGCGAGCAGCAGGATGGCGGCCTTCTTCGGGCCGGTGAGTTTTCCAACACTCATGAGCTTCCCTTCTCATGCGGTCGCTGTCGCTGTGGGCTGTCCGGTGCAGAAAGAACTGGCGGATCCTGCGGTCCCGCACGTGCTCAGGCCCGGCCTTGGGCCTGCATGAGGGTCACGAAGCGATTGAAGAGGTATTGGGCATCGTGGGGACCCGGCGCAGCCTCGGGGTGATATTGCACGGAGTATGCCGGATGGGTGAGGGATTCGAGACCCTCAACGGTCTGGTCGTTGAGGTTGCGGTGCGTGACGCGCACGTCATGGGGAAGGGAGGTTTCGTCCACGGAAAATCCGTGGTTGTGGCTGGTGATCTCGATTTTTTTGGTGGCGTAATCCATGACTGGATGGTTGCCCCCGTGGTGCCCGCACTTGAGCTTGTAGGTCTGGCATCCCAGTGCAAGGGAGAGAATCTGATGCCCTAGGCAAATACCGAAAATGGGAACCTGACCGAGCAGTTGCGACACNGCCTCAATGGCTTCTGTGACNGCTGCCGGGTCTCCGGGACCGTTGGAGAGGAAGACTCCATCGGGCTGAATTTCCAGCACTTCCGAGACTGGAGTGTTCCAAGGCACCACCGTGATGTGCATGCCCTGCTGGGCCATCAGGCGCAGGATGTTGTGTTTGATCCCAAAGTCATAGGCCACGATCCGGAAGNGCACCTCGCCCTCTGTGGGCCAGGCGTACAGTTCGCGGGTGGACACCCGGCGGGCCANATTCTGCCCCACCATTGACGGCAGTGCAAGGGCTTCCTCCCGGAGCATGTCCAGCGTGTGCTGTAAGTNGGCAGGCANGATCAGGCCGCTGCACTCTCCAGTTTCCCGGAGGGTGCGGGCGAGCGCCCGCGTGTCCACNCCTGCCAGAATCGGGATGCGCTGTTCGCCGAGCCAGCCGTCCAGCGTTTGCGTAGAACGCCAGTTGCTGGCCACNGGACTCAATTCCCGGATCACCAGTGCCGTCGCATGGACCGTTCCAGATTCCATGTCCTCCGGATTGACCCCGTAATTACCAATCTGCGGGTAGGTCATTGTGACGATCTGACCCGCATAGGAGGGATCGGAGAGGATTTCTTGGTAACCTGTCAGGGAGGTGTTGAAGATGACTTCACCAGTCGCCTCAAGCGGCGCTCCAAGCAGACGCCCCCGAAAATAGAGGCCGTTGCTCAGAACCAGCAGACCGTCGGTCATGGAGAGTTAATCGAGAATGTAGAGATTGTCGAGGTCGAAGTCTTGGTCTTCAAGGGCAATATCCNCCAGACAGAAGAGCGCCTTGCCCACAAGGGTTGTGGAAACGCGATTGGATTCCGCATGTTCCAATTGCAAATGCGTGGCNCCCGCTTCAGCCGCNTGGTTNCGAGCTCTGATGAGCGCCTGATGGCGACTGTTGGCCGTGCCGACCAGCCCAAGGGTACGAATTTCACTGCGCAGGGAACATCCGGGAAGTTGAGTGCGGTTGCCCACCACCACCACCTTCTGCCCCTTGGGGGAAAGCAGGACGGACGAGGTGGCACAGGCGGTCACCCCCCCCAAGCCGAGCAGCAGCAATCCAAGGTGGAATAGGAGACTTGCACGGACCCCAAGGGCTTCCCCCTTCGGAAAAGGGGGAACAGCTTGTTCAAGATTCACAATGTTATTTCTGTGTAAGTCTAGTGAAGCAAGCATAAAAAAATCTGGAACAAGGTTCAAGGCAGTGCCGTCCGGATTTTTCCTCCCGTTCGTTCTGCAAGCTGGTGCAGGGCCGGAAGATTGGGGGCGACTTCGTGCTGTTCCAACCACTCGTCCACCACGGTGAGGGGCAAGGTGGCGTCCCGCATGTCGGTACAGCGACAAGAAACCCGGAGCGTGTATCTGCCGGGCAACAGGGCTGGGAGTTGAATATAGGCATTTTGTCCAGAAAGATCGAGTGCTTCTTCATGCACGGTCGCGTCAAGCTGGGGATCCAGCACCTCCAGCCAGGCGCGAGTTGCCTGCGTCGGAGGTTGAATCACGCCGTGAATCGGCTCGGAAACGTGATAGGGGCGTGTCCGGAACCCTTGGAAAATCCTCTGTCGCTCGTGCCGGGGTTGCTGGAGCAGGGCTTGCCAGAGCAGCGAAAAGTGCAGGTTGTGGCTTAGGCGGTTTCCGGAATTCGGTGGACGACGCCACTGCCAAGACGCCGATTCCAGAATCCAGTCCACCCGACCGTAGCGATAGGGGGTGCGGATCAGCAGCGGGGGCAGAGCGGCACTGGATTTCGCAAGGAGCGTTTGGAAACCCGCCTGCTGCTGAAGCTGGACTGGTGAGAGCAAATCCTGCTCGCGGAAACGCCACTGTGGTTGATGCTGAAAACGGATGGAACCGAGTCNGGTGCCTTCCGNGAGAAAAAGTTTCTGATAGTCCTCAAATTGTTTGGCGTCCTCTCCTCCGATGACGATGATCCTGCCGCCCTCAGCGAGGTAGCGCTGGAAGCTCTTGCGGAATTCAAGGTTCCGGAGNTAGGTTTGGATGTCGAAATTGTGAAACAGTACCGTGTCGAACTTGAAGAGTTCACGCAGAAACAGCTCCCGAACCGGAAACTGGATGAGGGCGAGTTCGGCTTCCGGGATGTTCTGGGAGTCCTCAAAGGGGTTTCGCAGGATGAAGAAGGCGATCAGGTCNAGTTCCGGAAGTGATTTGAGCTGACGGCGCAGGTGCAGCACGTCCCAGCTNGGTCGTCCGGCAATGTGCAGCACCTTGAGCTTTGGAGTGCGAACCGTGATCGGCAGGTAGGCGAGATTGTCGTGAGGATTGCTGTCAGGAGCCACCGGCAGCAGTTTCAGGGTGAGCAGGGTTTCGCTCCGCAGCACGGGCATCCACGCAAGCTCGAGCGGTGTTTTGGAGTCTCCGGCAGGAAGCTCGACGGACTTGCGGGCAAGCACGGAACGCCCGTCCATCAGCACCACATCGGTGTGCTGCGGTTCCGGGAGCGAGGCGTGAACCGTCACCTGCATCGTGAGCGGNTGGTTGACAAAGGCCACCCGTAGCGCCGTGTCGATGCGCAGTCCGGCTCCGGGTTGCGGACGAATCGGTGGAACCAGCGTGTGGATCACGAGCTTGGAGTCCTGCCACTGCTGTGCAAGCGCTTCCCAAGCTTGCGGTTGCTCGGTGTCCAATCCGTCGCTGACGAGCAGCACTTCACTGCCCGCAGGCAATCGTGCGTCGTCGTGAAAACGCTGGAGTGCGGCGATCAGCGGCGATTGCGAGGGCCAACCCGCTGGACCTGCTGTGCCCGCAAAGAGATCAAGGAAATGGAGGTCATGATCCGGAAATTTCTGCTCGATGGTGGAAACCAATGCAGTGGGCAGCCACTCGTCNGGTGAATTCCCAGTGTGGGCATCCTCCGGAAGACCGAACCACTTGGCCATGCTGGCACTGGAATCCACCAGCACATGCAGCGGTCGTGCGTTCCGGAGTTGCTGCGTGATCGTGACCTGCGCGAGCGTAAACAACAACAGGAGCAAGCCAATGCGCAGGAACAGACTGGTTTTGCGAAAGGGGTGCCGCTTCCAAAACAGCAGGGTGAGGTAGCCGAGGGACGCGAGCAGTGCCAGCCCGTAAAGTGCCTGAAAATTCGCGGGCACGGATTAGGAAAGCCCCAACCGTTGCCCGCCGTCGCCGCCACGGCAGTCGGGTGTCTGGTGCGGGGTTGCACCCGTGGCCTGCCACTGTTCTGGAGTCTGAGCGCGAATCGAGAGGGCGTGGACAGGTCCGGAAACCTCGTCGNGCAGGATGCTGTACACCATCTGGTGCCGCTCCCGTAGTTTGGCTCCGGAAAATTTCTCGGAAATGACTGTGACCTTGAAATGCGACTCCGATCCCGGAGGGACGTTGTGGCGGTGGCTCTCGTTCTCCACTTCCAGAAACTCGGGCTGGAAGGCGTCTTGGAGTTTACTTTCGATGGCGTGTTGAATCTGCATGGGGCGCCGAGGCTTGGGTTTCAATTCTTCAATTGTAGCACAGAAAGCCAAGCTGGCTGCAAGCAGGTTCCGCTTTGGCTCCGGAAGCCTAGATTCCCAAGACCCCGAATCAGCTTTCTGTGGAATCAACCCACCTGTTGCTCTTATGAGTTGAGTCCGTGGGTCACAATGTCCAGCGGTTCCAGCGACTTGGCGAGTTCGTCCAGCTGCTGCATCTGCCGTAGGAAGGGTTCCAATTGAGCAAGGGGCAGAGCGCAAGGGCCGTCACACTTGGCGGCTTCCGGATGCGGATGGGCTTCAAGAAACAANCCCGCTAAGCCTTGCGCCATTCCGGAAAGCGCCAGTTCCCGCACCTGCTCNCGCCGTCCGCCTGCCGCTGTGNCGTGGCCTCCGGGNCGTTGCAGGGCGTGGGTCACGTCGAACAGCACGGGGTAGCCAAAGCCCTTGAGAATCGGGAAGCCCAGCATGTCCACCACAAGGTTGTTGTAACCGAAGCTCGTCCCGCGCTCGCAGAGCATTAGCTGTGAATTTCCCGCTGATTCGAACTTTCGCAGGATGTTGCCCATTTCTTCTGGCGCGAGGAACTGCGCCTTCTTGATGTTGATGGCTGCTTTTGTCCGGGCCATCGCCACCACCAAATCGGTTTGCCGAGAAAGAAACGCTGGAAGCTGAATGATGTCCGCAACCTCGGCGGCAGGANCCGCCTGCTGGGGTTCGTGAACATCGGTCAACACCGGAACCTCAAACTCGGATTTCACCCGCTCCAGCATCCGCAGTCCGTCCTCCAATCCGGGACCACGAAACGAATCCATCGAGGAGCGATTCGCCTTGTCGAACGACGCCTTGAAGACATACGGAATGCCTAGACGGTCGGTCACAGTCCGGAAGGTTTCCGCGACTTGCAGGGCGAGATCGGTGGATTCCAGGACGTTCATCCCGCCAACCAGCACGAAAGGGCGGTCGTTGGCGAAACTTAGGTTGCCGACGGAGACTGACTGCTTCATGGCAGGTGTATGTTTTTCCGGATCACCCACGCCCGACAAAGGGCATCTTGGACGCCATCACCGTCATGAACAGCACGTTGGCATCGAGCGGGAGGCTCGCCATGTGAACCACGGCGTTAGCGACGTTATCGGCCCCCATTGTTGGTTCCACGGCAGTGGTGCCGTTGGCTTGGATGATGCCTTCCCTCATGCGGGCGGTCATCTCGGTCGCAGCGTTGCCGATGTCGATCTGTCCGCAGGCGATGTCGTAGGCGCGTCCGTCAAGAGAGGTGGAGCGTGTCAGGCCCGTGATCGCATGCTTGGTCGCGGTGTACGGAGACGAGAAGGGACGCGGAACATGCGCCGANATGGAGCCGTTGTTGATGATGCGTCCGCCTCTCGGAGTCTGCTNCTTCATGATCTTGAAGGCTTGCTGCGTGCAGAGAAAGGTTCCGGTCAGATTGATGTCCACGACCGCCTTCCACTGCTCGTAGGTGAGGTCTTCCAGCGGCACGGGAGGCGCGCCGATCCCGGCGTTGTTAAAGAGCAAATCCAGCCGCCCGAAGGTTTTTTTGATCTGGGTGAACAAGGCTCGTACCGAATCCGGATCGCCCACGTCGGTGGGCGCCACCAACGTCCGCGATTTNTCAGCTTTGGCTTCTGTGACGGCGGCCTCCAACGGGTCCGTGCGACGTCCTGCGAGAACCACGGAATATCCTGCCTGTAGCAGCGCGAGGGTGGTTTGCTTGCCAACGCCTGTTCCGGCACCCGTGACAAGGGCGATTTTTGTTTGTGAGTTCATGGATTATTGAAAAGTTGAGGAAAAGTCATCACTCCTTGTACATCAGGAGTTTGATTGTGTGGACAGTCTAACAAATCCGGTGGTTGATCCAAACCGGATTCTCAGGCGGCGCAGGGAGCGAGGAGATTTTTTGAGGAATACGGCAGCAGTGGAGCGAGGTGCTGCACGGTTGCGAGCTTGTTGAGGGCGTAGAGGTGAATGCCGGGAATGCCTTCGCGGAGCAGGTTCTCCAACTGGCGGGAGGTGTGTTCCAAGCCGATCTGCTTCATGGCTTCCGGATCGGTGTGGTGGGTTTCCAGTTGAATGCGGAGTTTGTTGGGAATGCTGATTCCACAGAAATCGGCCATGCGGGTGAGTTGTTTCAGGGAAGTGGGAACCAGCAGCCCGGGAACCAGCGGNACGCTCACACCGTCAGCAGCGAGTTGGTCACGCCAGCGCAGAAAGAAGGAGTTGTCGAGAAAGAACTGGGTGGCGATGAAGTCCGCTCCGGCGTTGATTTTTCCGACGAGGAAGTGGCGGTCGGCGTCCTGGTCAGGATTTTCGATGTGCCCTTCCGGATAGCCTGCGGCACCAATGCCGAAGCCTCCGCGTTTCTGGATGGCGGCTACCAATTCGCAGGCGTAGTTGTAAGCATTTTCGGGCCTCCGGAATTCTGTTGAACCTTGCGGTGGATCGCCCCGCAACGCCATCACGTTTTCGATCCCGGATTTCTCCAGCCGACGCAGCAGCACTTCGATTTCCTGACCGGTGTGGCTGACGCAGGTAAGNTGTGCCATCGTCTCGATGCCGAGCTTGTTCTGAAGATGGGTGGCCAGCGCGTGGGTGTTCTCGCGAGTGCCNCCTCCTGCGCCGTAGGTCACGGAGAAGTAGTCCGGGCNGAACTTGGCAAAGGTGCCCAGCGTCTGCTTCAGGGTTTCCATGCCCTCAGCGGTTTTTGCAGGAAAAACCTCGATGGAAAAGACGAAGGACTTGCGGCGATAGAGGTCGATCAGTTTCATCGGAGTCTCATGCCGCAGACGGTAGAGCGGCGACGGCTGATGCTTGCGGTGTCGGCTCATAGGCAAGGTTCGGAGCCAGCCAGCGTTCGACTTCTTCGAAGGCAAAAGCTTTGCGTTGNGCGTAATCTTCAATCTGCTCCCGCGTCAATTTGCCGACTGCGAAGTAGCGCGACTCCGGGTGCGAGAAATAGAGACCGCTGATCGANCTTGCAGGCCACATTGCANAGTGTTCAGTGAGTTNGATGCCCGTGTTGGCTTCCACCTCAAGCAGCTCGAAAATGGTGCGTTTCTCGGTGTGATCCGGTTGCGCAGGATAGCCCGGAGCAGGGCGGATGCCCCGGTAGCGTTCCCGAATCAGGTCCTCGTGGGAAAGCTGTTCGTCTTGTCCGTAACCCCACGCCACACGCATCTGCTGGTGCAGGTACTCGGCAAACGCCTCGGCCAGTCGGTCACCGAGTGCCTTGACCAGAATCGCATGATAATCGTCGTGCTGCGCTTCGTACTCGTGGGCGATTTCCTCGATCTCCGGCCCTGCGGTGACGGCAAATGCGCCCAGATAATCAGCGCGTCCTGAGCTGATCGGAGCGATGAAATCCGCCAGTGCTTGATTCGGTTTGCCGTTGGCCTTGGAGTCTTGCTGGCGCAATGTGTGAAAGGTGGCTTGGAGTTGCGTCCTNGATTCGTCGGTGAAAATACGGAGGTCGTCGCCGTCGCTGTTCGCCGGGAAGNAACCACAAACGCTGCGAGGTTGTACGCGCCCTTCTGCGGAGAGGCGTTCCAGCATTTGTTGAGCGTCCTCGTGCAGCTTTCGGGCTTCGGCACCAAGTCGGGGATCGTCCAGGATTTTGGGGAACTTGCCCTTCAGTTCCCAAGCATAAAAGAACGGAGTCCAATCGATGTAGGGAATCAGCGTCTCAACAGAAACTGCACCATAAACCCGCACCCCAAGAAACTCCGGAACTGCAATTTCGATGGATTCCCAGTCGCAAGGCGTGGCATTCGCGCATGCTTGCTTGAGGGAGAGCAGTTTTCTGTTTTTGNTTTTGCTGAAATACGCCTGTCGTCGCTTTTCGTGCCGGGCTGAGATTTCCTCGGCGTAATCGTTGCGAGTGGCAGGGTTGAGCAATTGCGAGACGACATTGATCACGCGGGAAGCGTCGAGGACATGCACCACGGGCTGGTTGTACGCCGGAGCGATGCGGACGGCGGTGTGCGCCGGACTGGTGGTGGCACCACCGATGAGCAGCGGCAGGCTAAAGCCTTGGCGGGTCATCTCCTTGGCGACATGAACCATCTCGTCCAGCGACGGGGTGATCAATCCAGACAGGCCGATCGCCACTGCNCCTGTCTGTTTTGCAGTTTCAAGAATTTTCTCGCACGGCACCATCACGCCAAGATCATGCACCTCGTAGTTGTTGCAGGACAGTACAACTCCAACGATGTTTTTGCCGATGTCGTGAACATCGCCTTTGACGGTCGCGGTGACAATCAACGGGCGTGTGTTGGTTGATNCGTTGCGACGCTGCTCTTCTTCCATGAACGGAGTGAGGTGGGCCACCGCTTGCTTCATCACGCGGGCACTCTTGACCACCTGTGGCAGGAACATTTTTCCTGATCCAAAAAGTTCGCCGACGACACCCATCCCGTCCATCAGCGGCCCCTCGATCACTTTGAGCGGGATTCCGTATTGTTGCCGCGCCTCTTCGGTGTCAGCAACGATGAACTCGGTGATGCCCTTGACCAGTGCATGGCTGAGGCGTTCCTCGACCGTGCCTGCGCGCCACGCATCGGTCTTCTTGTCTTGCTTGGTGGCTTCCGACTTGTAGCCCTCGGCGAAGGTGATCATCCGTTCAGTGGCTTCCGGACTGCGGTTGAGCAGCACATCCTCGACATGCTTGAGCAATTCCGGAGGGATTTCCTCATAGACATCGAGCATCCCCGCGTTGACGATGGCCATGTCGAGTCCGGCCTGGATGGCATGGTAGAGGAAGGCCGAGTGCATCGCTTCGCGCACCGGGTTGTTGCCTCGGAACGAGAAGGAGATATTGCTCACCCCACCGCTGATTTTGGCTCCGGGACAGTGCCGCTTGATCTCGCTGATGGCTGCGATAAAGTTGACGGCATAGGCGTTGTGTTCCTCCATCCCCGTAGCGACCGTGAGGATGTTCGGGTCAAAGATGATGTCGTGCGCGGGGAAGCCAACTTCCTCGGTGAGCAGCCGGTAGGCCCGTCCGCAGACGGCGACCTTTTGATCGAGTCCAGAGGCCTGCCCTTGCTCGTCAAAGGCCATCACTACCGCCGCTGCACCGTACTTGCGGATTTCGCGGGCTTGTCGCAGAAAAGCTTGCTCGCCTTCTTTGAGGCTGATCGAATTGACCACGCCCTTGCCTTGGATGCACTTGAGTCCGGCTTCGATAACTGACCACTTCGAGCTGTCAATCATGATAGGCACACGGGAAATGTCCGGTTCGGCGGCGATCAAGTTGAGAAAGTGAGTCATCGAGGCTTCGCCATCGAGCAGGGCTTCGTCGAAGTTGATGTCAATCAGGTTGGCTCCGTTCTCCACTTGCTGACGTGCAACGACAAGCGCAGCGTCGAAATCGTCGCCGAGGATGAGCTTCTTGAACTTGGGAGAACCGGTGACGTTGGTGCGCTCCCCGATCATCAGGAATCCGATATCCGGGGTGATGCTCAGTGGCTCCAGCCCGGAGTAACGCGAAAGCTCGGGCAACTCCGGAATCCGATGCGGGGCGCAGTGTTGGACGCGCTCGGCAAGCAGTCGGATGTGTTCCGGAGTCGTACCGCAGCAGCCCCCGACGATGTTCAGCCAGCCCTGTTCGGCAAACTCTCCGGTGATTTTGGCGAACTCCTCNGGAGTCTGGTCGTACTCACCCATCGCATTGGGCAGTCCTGCATTCGGGTAGCAGCCGATGGGGAAGCGCGAGATCGTTGCCAGTTCCTCCACAAACGGGCGCATCTCCTGTGCGCCGAGGGCGCAGTTGATGCCGATCGCAATGGGGTTGGCGTGTTCGATGGAAAGGTAGAATGCCTCCAGCGTCTGGCCGGAGAGGGTGCGTCCGGAAGCGTCTGTGATCGTCACCGAGAGAAACACTGGCAGGCGGATGCCGCGCTCATCGAACAGTGTTTCGAGTGCGTAAATACCGGCCTTCATGTTGAGCGTGTCAAAGCTCGTTTCCAGCAAAAGCAGATCCACCCCACCNTCGATCAACGCCTCGGCCTGTTCGCGGTAGGCGGCGGCAACCTCATCAAAGCTGACGGCGCGATAGGCCGGGTTGTTCACGTCCGGGGATAGCGAACAGGTTCGGTTGGTCGGACCAATCGCCCCAGTCACGAAGACCGGATGCTCGTGGNGGAAAGCCTCCACGGCCTTCCGGGCGCACGCAACGGCGGCGAGGTTGATNTCGCGCACCTGATCTTCCAGCGCGTAGTCGGCCTGCGAGATGCGGTTGGCGTTAAAGGTGTTGGTTTCAAGAATGTTCGCTCCGGCTGCAAGGTACTCGCGGTGGATGGCTTCGATCACGTCCGGACGGGTGAGCGAGAGCAGNTCGTTGTTGCCTTGGAGCGATTGGCCGTGATCCCGGAATTGCGACCCCCGGAAATCTGCCTCGGCCAGCTTGTGGCGCTGGATCATCGTGCCCCCGGCACCATCCAAGAGGACGATTTGGTGGCTGAGCAGTGCTTGGAGTTCCTGAGCAGAAGCTGTGGTGTAGCGCATGGTTTCTCCGGNGTGGATTAAGCTTTNATACCGCTGGCGAGCATCACTTGGAATAACTCCTCCCGNNGCAGGGGGAGCAGTTCGGATTGCAGTTCGGTCAGTCCAGTTTCCTGCATGATGCTGAGCAGATTGTCACGCTCAAAACCGAGCCACTTGTGGTTGAGTTTTTCTAGCACCCACTGCTCGCGGTGCGCGGCGAGTTCCATCACAAAGACGCAACCTCCGGGACGCAGAATGCGGAAGGCCTCCCGGAATCCGCTNTTGGGATCGTCAAGATGGTGCAGCGATTGGGAGAAGAACGCCACGTCAANNCTACCGGAATCGAGCGACAGTTCATTGACGTTCTCGGCGAGCAGCGTGACATTCCGCAGGCCAAGTCGATCAATGCGCTGTCGCGCCGCAGCAAGAGTGTCTGGATTGAAATCGACTCCAACGACGCGACGNGCAAAGCGAGCCATCTCTACCGTGAGGGTGCCGTCTCCGCAGCCAAGGTCCACCACATCCAGTCCGGATTCGCTGATTCTAAGCGCGGGACGCGAATTGGGGATTTGGGAAAGCAGCATCGCCAGCAGCCGAGACCACGCTTGCCACGATTGCCCCGGTTCCAGCAAGCGCTCGTTGAGTCCGGAGCCNCCGACCTTGCGTTGCCGCAAAACCTCGGCGAGGCGCACCCGGTCACTGTAGGGGTCGTTGAGGGTCGAGAGCTGTTCCTGAAGATAACTCCAGAGCATGCGAAGTTCGGGGTCCAAGGCTTCCGGACGAGCAAGTTGGTAATAGCTCCAAACGCCTTCGCGTTGCTCTTGGAGCAGTCCCATTTTGCGGAGNTGCCCCAAATGCCGGGAAACGCCGGATTGCGCCATTCCCAAAATTGTGGTCAACTCACTCACGTTGAGCGGACTCTGCGAGAGCAGAATCAGCAGCCGGAGTCGTGTCTCTTCGCCCAGCAGTCGTAGCACTTGTGTCAGTTTCTCCATCTCGATTTCCTTGCAAATCATTGCATCGACATACGATGATNCAATAAATCATAATATGCGCATTTAGTGATTTCAAGCCTGAAATGAGTTTTTTTGGGGATTCGCTGAAATCCTTGCTTGCTCAGACATCAGACGGTTGCATGGATTTTGGAATGGTCACACTCTTGGGAGGAACGTTCGGACTCGTGGTCGGCAGCTTTGTCAACCTTGCCTTGGAGCGCCTGCCGCTGATGTGGGGCAGCGACACGAATCGTCAGCATTGGCAGGATGAAAACTTTGGGGAACGCTTGTGCCAGCACCTCCGGGAGGGAACACTCTCCCTTGCTCATCCGGTGCGATCCTTTTGTTTTTCGTGCGGTCATCAATTGNGCTGGTGGGAAAACGTTCCGGTGTTCTCGTTTCTCCGGCAACACGGATGTTGCCGGAGTTGCGGCCAGAGTTACGGAACTCGAACGCTTGTGGTCGAAGCGGGGCACGGGGGCATCTATGCCCTCCTGTGGGGAGCGATCCCGGAGTTGGCNTGGGCACTCTGGATTTCCTTCGGCTTTTCATTTTGGGTCAGTTTGGGATACTTGNCTGCTCTCGGTATTTTTCCAGCCTCGTGGCTGGTCGCTGCTGGCTGCTGGCTGCTGGCTGCTGGCTGGAGTCNTGTTGCTTTTCCGTTGAGTAAAATTTCTGTTCGATGAAACGTCTGCTTCTCACGCTCCTCAAGTTTGGAATTGTTGCAGTGATCCTGACCTATTTGGTCCAGAGCGGGCGTCTCAACATTGAGCGGCTGTTGCTGTTCCACGAGCATCCGGGGATGTTGGCGACGATGGTGGCGGTGCTGGCTTTGTGGGTGGTGCCGATGTCGGCACTGCGGTGGTGGTTGCTACTGCGGGCGATTGGCTTGGCNGTGACACCCAACCGCGCTTTCCTGCTGACGTGGATCGGCAGTTTCTTCAACATGACGCTACCCGGCGCAGTCACAGGAGATNTCGTGAAAGGCTACTATGTGATCCGGGAACAGGAAGCCGAAGGNCGGACGCGNGCGTTCATGACGCTGCTCATTGACCGCTTTGTGGGGTTGTTTGGATTGATCGTGATGGCCTTCATCGCGCTGGCCACGAACTGGGATCTGATCCTTGGCAAGGCATCGCTACACCCTTTGGCATGGATGATCGCCGGACTATTTGTGGGAACGCTGCTGTTTTATGGTGTGGTGCTGTATCCATTCCGGGAAGGGCAAGACCCTTTCATCCGGTTTTTCCAGCGTTTGCCCGCCAGCGGGTTCACGCTCAAGGTCTATACGGCTTTCAAGAGTTTCCAGCACCATCGCCGCACCCTGCTTGTGACCCTGCTNATCTCGATTGGAGTGCATTCCATGGTTGCCCTGCTGTTTTTTGAGATCGCCCAAATGATGGGAATCTTCGGAATGGAACTGGCCACTCAGTTCTTCATCATGCCCATTGGCCTGATCACCATTGCACTTCCGGTTGCGCCCGGAGGCATCGGTATTGGNCATGCCGCGTTTGAATCGCTATATCAGCTGGTGGGGCTTTCCGGAGGCGCGGATGTCTTCAACCTCTACATCATCGTCCAGCTTGCAGTCTATATGTTGGGCGGGATTCCCTACCTGCTACACAGTCGGGAGTACCGCGTTCCGGAAGAAAAGGCGGTTTAGGGTCCGGTTTAGGAGGTGTTTTCCCCGCTTAGAAATTTCCGNAACTGGCGTGCTGCTTGGGCACGCATGGAGACGGTGGCTTTCTCATCCCCAGTCAACTCTCCAAAGGTTTTAGAAAAACCTTCCGGCTGGAAAATTGGATCCCATCCGAACTCACGGGAGCCGCGTGCCGGTACGATCTTGCCCGCAACCTTGCCTCGGAAAAGGTGCATGACTTCACCATTCTCGGTGTAACCGAGGCAGCACACGGCCTTGGCCCGAAAGTCCCGAAAGGGTTTCAGCGCTTGCACCATTCCATCTGGGCCAAGATTCTTGAGGAACCATTTGACGAGCGGCCCCGGAAGTTCGTTCCACGCCAAGAAATAGAGCGAGGTGTCCTCAACCACGACAGGTTTTTGCAGATGCTCAAAAGCAGCGTGGAGTTTGTGGCGGGTGATNTCTTCCAGTACAGAGGTCTGGAGTTCCAGAAGCTCAAAAGATTCCTGCCCGAGCGGCTCGCCGAGCAGGGTTTCGAGTTCTCGCCGCTTGTTTTCGTTGGAAGTGACGAAGTGCAGACGAGGGTCAGGCATCAGCTTGGAGAAGGCATAAGGTTTATTTTGTGATCGAGTTAACCGGAGTCAGCNGTGGCTTTCCGGAGAAATGAGCGTCGAGGTTGTCCACCATCAATTGTCCCATGGCGAGCCGGGTTTGCTTGGTGGCACTNGCNTGGTGNGGTTGNAGCACAATGTTGGGCATCTGAATCANTTCTTCAGGCACATGGGGTTCGTTGGCGAAGACGTCCAATCCCGCTGCGAGTAGGGTGCCGGATTGAAGAGCGGAGATCAGTGCGGGCTCGTCCACAACCGAACCTCGAGCGACGTTGACAAGGATNCCGGACGCTCCAAGAGCTTCGAGCACCTCCTTGTTGATCAAATTGCGAGTGGACTCACCGCCCACGCAACTGGCGATGAGGAAGTCCGAGTTCCGAGCCAGTTCCACAAGACTTGGCTCAAACCGATAGGCGACCTCCGGCTGCTCACTGCGCCCGTGGTAAGCGATGGTCATGTCGAACGCCTCTGCACGGCGGGCGATGGCTTTGCCGATGCGTCCCAGTCCGAGGATGCCGAGNCGTTGGCCATAAACTCGTTTTTTTAGCGGCAACAAGCCTTGGGTCCAGCGGCCTTCTCTTACAAAGCGGTCCCCTTCCACGATCCCGCGTGTGGTTGCCAGCAACAAACCAATCGCGTAATCGGCAACCTCTTCGGTGAGTATGTCGGGTGTGTTGGTGACGGTTATTTCGCGTTTGGTGGCATGTTCAACATCTACGCCTTCGTAACCAACCCCAAAGCTGGCAATGATTTTGAGATTTGGAAGGGAATCGATGAATGATTGTGGTGCCCAGCCTTCGGTGGCAACTCCTCTCACGCGATCACGAATTTTTGCAATGAATGATTCTTCAATATCTGTTTTCCAAAGCTCATGAACCTTGAATTGTGTTGCTAAGTGGGTTTCTACTTCTGGTAAGATCATTGCTGATTTAACAAGAATGATTTCGTCCATCCCTAACCTCTTTCAATTGAAATGTTGACTGAAACTCCATTGCGAAAACTACTTTCAGGGGTTCCTGCAATTCCGGTGATGATCGTCCGGGAGGTGCAGGAATCCACGGAAATTGCCAAAGCCCTCCATGCTGGAGGGTTGACGGTCTTTGAAATCACCCTGCGGACTCCTCAGGCGTGGGCAGCCGTAGAAGCCCTCAGAAAAGAACTCCCGGATGCTTGCGTTGGCATTGGCACGGTGATGCGGGAAGAGCAACTGCGCCAAGCTCACGAATCCGGAGTGGATTTTGCGGTCAGTGCGGCACTGCATCTACCCCTCGTTGAAGCTGCCCAAAAACTTGGACTGCCCTACCTTCCCGGAACTGAAACCGCTTCCGAAGTCTTTGCCGCCCGTGAAGCAGGTTGCACCACGCTCAAGCTCTTTCCAGCAGTGGCTTCCATGGGCATGGACCGCCTCAAGAATTTCGCACCCGTCTTTCCGGACGTGGACTTCGTTCCAACCGGAGGCATCAACTCTGATAATTTTCGAGCCTACCTTACCATACCCAATGTCCTCACGGTTGGCGGAGGCTGGATGATGCCGAAGCAAGTGGTGGCAGATAAAAGCTGGCGAGCCTTGGAAGGGGTCGCCCGTGATCTCGTTGCCAGAACAGCTGAGTTGACCTAAGCCACAGACTCCCACAATCCGGATTTTCCGGCACAATAGAGGGCATCCAGAACACGCATGTTCGCGACAGCATCCTGCACAGGTCCGTCATCAATGTCCCCCTCCCGGACTCTTGCCTCAAAGGTTTCAGCCTGACAAGTGTACTGATCAACTATGGGTAGATCAGTGATCGTTCGGAAGCGGTCATGCGTGGATTCACCCTCATCGAGAAACACCCGGCACGGCATCTGGTTGGGTGAGTTGAAGGGGATTTCTACCTCGATGCGTCGCTTGGTGCCATAAACCTGCACCCGCTGGTATGGAACCATCTGGGTGCTGCAGACAAAACTCGCCTGCCCCCCGGAAGGAAAGCGCATCAGGACGGAGGCCAAACGATCGGTTTTGAATTCAGGATCATCCTCCACAATCGCTGCAACTGCTTCCGGCTCCTCTCCAAACAACAATCGGCTCACCACTACCGGGTAACAACCGATGTCGTAGATTCCACCACCGCCGAATTCTGGGATGTTGCGGATGTTTTCGGCGTCACGGTTTGTGTAGGAAAAGCACGCCTGCACGGCCACGAGTCGTCCTAGGGTTCCGTCCTGCACGCGATCCCGAACCCAATGCCACTGCGGGTTGTCCCGGACCATGAAAGCTTCAGTGATCAGCACTCCGGTTTCGTGCTGCACGTCGAGCAGTTGCGCAGCTTCCTTAGCGGTGAGGGCAATCGGTTTTTCGCAGAGGACATGCTTTCCAGCACTGGCGGCGTCGATAGTCAGCGGAACGTGCAAATGGTTCGGCAGTGGATTGTAAATCGCGTCAATCTCGGGATCGGCCAACAACTCCTCGTATGATCCATAGGCTTTTGGAATTCCAAGAGCAGAGGTGGTTGCTTGTGCTAGCTGCAAATCTCGACTGGCCAGAGCCACAACTTCTCCCGTGCGACTTTTTTGTATCGCCGGGATCACCTTTTCGCGTCCAATTTTTGCAGTACTGAGAACGCCCCAGCGTAGTTTGTTGCTCATCTTTGTTTTATGCGCCGATGCCGGCGTCCATGCAGAAGTTGCCTCGGGTGCACATCCGACTCGTGTCCGAACCAAGGAAAAGCACGAGTTGGGAAATGTCCTCCGGCTCGATTTGATCAGGCAGGCACTGCTGCCCGACGATGAACTCCTCATACTCAGGAGTGATGATCTCCTTCACCTGTCGTGGGGTGCGCACCGACCCTGGGATCACGCAATTGACACGGATGCGGTCTTTGCCGTAGGCACGGGCGAGGCTGACCGTGACCCCTTCAATTGCCGCCTTGGCCGTGGTGTAAGCAGGCATGAAGCCCAACCCCATGTGCCAACTGCACGACCCCATGTTGATGATCGAACCACCTCCGGATTCCGCCATTTTCGGTTGCACCGCCTGCGCGGCAAAGAAATGGTGATGCAGGTTGATGCGCAACTGTTCTTCCCAATACTCCGGAGTGACCGCTTCCGGTTCGTGGCGTTGATCGTTGGCGGCGTTGTTGACGAGGATTTTCACTGTGCCGAGTTGCGATTCGACTTTCCGAATGGCTTCACGGAGTGCAGGAATATCCGTCACATCGCAGGGCAGGAACAGTGGTTTCTGGCCTTTTGCCGCCAACGAATCGGCAAGCTGCTCGGAGGCGTTCTCCTGAATGTCGAGGAACGCGACCTGGCTACCCTGTTCGACAAACGCTGCCACTGTTGTTGCGCCAATGCCGGTGCCGCCACCAGTCACTAGCACGGTCTTGCCTTTGAGGTCCGGATAGCTTGCTCGGAGTTCGGTCATCGTCATGGATTGAATTTGAGGTCAGGGTTTCATCTCATTCACCACTTGCCGGGCACCGTGCAGGATGAAGTGGTTGTCTGCGAGAATTGTCACCGAGTCGAAGCCTTGTTCGATCATGCGTTTGGCATAAGCGGTAGAACCGCAGTGCATGCAGGCTCGCACGTTGTTNCGCTTGGCAGTGGTGAGGATGAGGTCAATGGCCTCCAGCAATTCCGGTTCTTCGCGGTCTGGCTTGGGTTCATAACCGAGCGAGAGTCCGAGGTCAGACGGGCCAATGTAGCAGCCGTCGAGTCCGGGAGTGCTAAGAATTGCGTCAATGTTCTCCAGTGCCTCACGGGTTTCGATCATGGCGAGGGCGAGGGTGGTGGTGTTGGCGTGTTCGCGGTAGCCGGAACCAGCGTACAGCTGTGCNCGGTGCGGCCCCCAACTGCGCTCGCCTAGTGGAGGGTACTTGCTGGAACGCACGAACGCCTCGGCTTGTTCCCGCGTGTTGATCATCGGGCAGATGATGCCGTAGCATCCGGCATCAAGCAGTTTCATGATGATGCCGGGTTCGTTCCACGGCACTCGCGCCAGAGGCACGACCGAGGTGGTAGAAATCGCTTGGAGCATCGGGAGCGCGGTTGTGTAGTCAATCAGGCCGTGCTGAAGGTCAACGGTCAGGGAATCCCAGCCTGCTTGAGCCATCATTTCGGCAGAAATGCTGCTGGGGATTCCGAGCCAACCGTTGAGAGTCCAGCCTCCGGACTCCCACTTGGTTTTCAAAAGGTTTTCGCGCATGGGCTTGATGGTTTGAGTTTCAGAAAATGACGATCCGGGGATCAATGCTTCGCGTCTGCTGCTTTAGCCATCCAAGAACTTTCCGAAGCGCACTGCTGAGGCACCCGGAGTTTGGCGGCGGGAGGGCATGATGAGGACGCAATTATCGTAGGGGGTGGTGACGGGCTGGTCACCATCGTGACCGATGACGGTTCCGGCAGCGGGAATGACTTCAAGCCCGACAAACGACTCGACGAAACGAAACGAAGTGGTCTGGATGGTGTAGGGTCCGGAAACCTCGATGAAGCGTTGCTGGGCAGGAGGGGCCACGCGCAGGTGAGGAGTGACGGTTTCTTTCGAAATCACCCCGGTTGCCCAGAGGAATCGCCATGCTGCCGTGATTGCCAATTCTGCACTGCTTGCTTCCCAATGCTGTCCACATTCAATCAACAGGGCGTTCTTGGGGCTGTCCGGATCGGAAAATCCCTCGTAGTCGCGCATCCGCCGACCCGCCTTGTGCCCCCAGTCGGTCACGGCGACTTCTGGAATTCCAATCGTTTTGGCGAGTTCCCGGCCCTTGGCGAGCGGTCCGGCCATCATCAAGGGCGTGGTCGCCGTCTGCATCGAGTGGATGTCCAGCAGCAGGTCCACGGTTTCCACTATGGGATGCATTGCTCGCGCTCGTCGCAGTTCCACGCTGTCGCGGTCGCCCTCCAGCACCTCCTTGGTCCAGAGCCGATTGAAGTCCTCCTCGACAAAGCGGGAGGCAGTGGGGGTGTCCGGATCAAAGCTGTGGTAGGCGACAACATTCATGAACGCCAGCGTGAGTTTGCCCTGTAGCGGGCGCACACCGTTTTGCAGGAGGTGGTCAACGGCGATGGCTCCGCACAACTCGTTGCCATGCACCACCGCACTGACCATCACATGCGCTCCCGGTTTTCCGGAGTCGAACTGATGGACGTACTCAACCCCGGTGTTGCCCGCACGGTAGGCGGAAATATCCGGAGGCGTGAGCGAGACGGGATAAGTGAGATCGTCTGTAGCGGGCATGGCAGTTGGGTCCAGAATTGAGGATGAACGGTAGTTAATCACTGAGAACACGTTAGTCGGTTTTGCGCCCCCGTTCAACTGTAATGCACCCTCGTGTGATTTTCACCTTGTGCAATTAAGGTCAGTCCACTAGACCATAACCTTATCCTTGGTGGTTCCGGAAGGTCCGGATTTGCCTAAATCGTCAATCTGTCATGGGGCATGAGGCTTCATGGCTTTCTCAGGGAGAATCATGAAACGACTGCTTTGCATTGTGCTGACACTCGGCACCCTGTTGGTTGCTGGAAACGCTGCGGCGCAGGAATTGAGGGCGGGCATCAAGTCCGAACCCTCCGCTATCGATCCGCATTACCACAACCTTGGACCCAATAATGCGCTGTCCCGAGAAATTTTCGACCGCCTGATCATGACCGATTCCAAGCAGCAACTGCTGCCTGGGCTGGCGGTTTCGTGGAAGGCGATCAATGACCTGACGTGGGAGTTCAAGCTGCGCAAGGGTGTGAAGTTTCACGATGGTAGCCCGTTTACCGCCGATGACGTGGTCTTCACCTTTCAGCGGGCACCGAACGTCCCGAGCTCCCCTTCGAGCTTCGGCACCTACCTCAAGGGCAAGACGATCTCCAAGGTGGGCGATCACACCGTTCACATCAAAACCGAACGACCCTATCCGTTGATGCCGAACGACATGTCCACCTTTAGCATCATCTCCAAGAAGCACGGAGACGGCGCGACCACGGAGGACTACAACAGCGGCAAAGCCACCATCGGTACCGGCAAGTTCAGGTTTATCGAGTGGGTGCCCGGAGACCGCTTGATTTTGGAGCGCAACGAGAATTACTGGGGGGAGAAGCCCGAATGGAAGCGCATCGTGATTAAGCCCATCAAGTCGTCACCTGCCCGTGTTGCCGCCTTGCTCGCCGGGGATGTGGACTTCATTGACAACGTGCCGACTACCGATATCACCCATCTGAAAAGTGAGTCGGGCGTCGAACTCAGCCAAGGCATTTCCAATCGGGTGATCTACCTGCACCTTGACCATGACCGTGATGATTCGCCGTTTGTGAAATCAAAGAATGGCGGAGCCATCAAGAATCCGCTGAAGGACTTGCGTGTTCGCAAGGCGATCTCTAAGGCGATTCGCCGCGATGCGATCGTGGACCGGGTGATGGAAGGCGTGGCGATCAAGGCTGGGCAGCTGCTTCCAGACGGCTTCTTCGGAGTCAGCCCGAACCTGAAGCCGGAAGCCTATGACCCGGCTGGTGCGAAGAAACTGCTGGCCGAAGCGGGAGTTCCCAACGGCTTTCAGTTGACCATCCACGGTCCGAACGACCGCTACATCAACGATGCGAAAATTTGCGAGGCAGTGGCCCAGATGCTGACACGCATTGGCATCAAGACGACGGTGGAAACCATGCCGAAGAGCATTTATTTCAACCGGGCATCACGAGGTGGGCCAAACAAAACCCCGGAATTCAGTTTCATCCTTGTTGGTTGGGGTGCAGGTACGGGTGAAGCTTCTTCACCACTTAAGTCGCTGCTGCACACCTATGACAAGTCACGAGGCTTCGGCGCGTCCAATCGTGGGCGCTACTCAAATCCGGAGGTGGATCGCTTGGTGGAAGATGCACTGGCTACCGTGGATGACGCCAAGCGCAAGAATCTACTGGAAAAAGCTACGGAGATGGCTATTAACGACTTGGGCATCATCCCGCTACACTATCAGGTGAACACCTGGGCAGCTCGCACAGGCATCAAGTACAATGCCCGCACGGACGAAGCCACCGTGTATTCCGACGTGTTTACTCAGTAACTCGTCACTCATCAAGGCGGTCGTCTGAGGATGACCGCCTTTACCTGCCTTATTTTTTAACGCAATCCCACTGTGTCGGTTTTCATCATCCGCCGGTTGCTGCAAAGTTTTGTGGTGGTGCTGGTGATGTCGCTGTTGGTGTTTGTCGGCGTCAACGTCGTCGGCGATCCCGTGGATATGCTTGTCAATCCAGAGGCGGATCAGGCGGAGATTGATCGGGTGATCCGGGATTTTGGTTTGGACAAGCCGCTTCCGGAACAATATGGGCACTTTCTCCTCAACGCCCTACAGGGAGACCTCGGCAAGTCTTTCATTTTTGGAACACCTGCACTGAAACTCATCATTCAGCGGATGCCTGCAACGCTGGAACTGGCTTTTGCCGCTCTGTTCATGGCTGTCCTCGTCGGCATTCCACTCGGAATCTATGCGGGGTTGAAGCCGGAATCGAAGCTCAGTCGCACGATTATGGCCGGCTCAATCTTGGGCTTCAGCCTCCCGACCTTCTGGGTGGGACTGATGATGATCATGGTCTTCGCGGTGATGCTGGGCTGGCTACCGTCCACTGGACGCGGGGACACCGTCTTGGTGAACGGCATCGAGGTCAGTTTTCTGACACTCGACGGGCTGTCGCATTTACTGATGCCCGCGCTCAACCTCTCCTTGTTCAAGATGTCGTTGGTGATCCGGCTTGCACGGGCGGGTACCCGCGAGGTGGTTCATCAGGACTACATGAAATTTGCCCGCGCCAAGGGATTGAGTGAATCCCGGCTCATCTTGGTACATTTGCTCAAGAACATTCTCATTCCAGTCGTGACCGTGCTGGGCTTGGAGTTGGGCGGGCTGATCGCCTTCTCGGTTGTAACCGAGACGGTGTTCGCGTGGCCGGGGATGGGCAAGCTGATCATTGACTCGATCCATCTGCTGGACCGCCCCGTGGTTGTGGCGTACCTGATGATCATTGTGTTGATGTTTGTGACCATCAACCTAGTCGTGGACATCCTCTACTCGATCCTCGATCCCCGCGTGCGCTTGCAGGATCTCAAGACCTGACCCGGACATGACAACTCTCCAAAACGAAGTGAACCCTGCGCAAAACATCGTCAAAATGCAGACTCCCTTCCAACGGTTCGTAGCGGACTACTTTGAAAGTCGGATCGCTACAGTGGCCTTCGCTGTGCTGCTGGTGATCCTCTTCATTGGAGTGTTCGCTTCTGTCATTTCTCCGACTGATCCCTACGATCTTGCCGTGGTGGATGTGATGGACAGCCGCCTGCCTCCAGGCACAGAGGGTTACACCGGCATGACCTTCTGGCTCGGCACCGACGGCGCCGGGCGCGACCTGCTCAGTGCGATCTTCTACGGACTTCGGACTAGCCTTGGCGTGGGGGTTGTGAGTGGTTTGATTGCACTTTGCATTGGTGGGGCGGTTGGGTTGATTGCAGCTTATTTTGGAGGAAAGACGGAAACCCTGATCATGCGGGTGGTCGATCTGCAACTCAGCTTTCCGGCGATTCTTGTGGCGCTGGTGCTGGTCGCGGTGCTGGGCAAGGGGGTGGATAAGATCATCGTCGCGCTGGTGGTGGTGCAGTGGGCCTACTACGCCCGTACCGTGCGTGGCAGTGCCTTGGTGGAGCGACAGAAGGAGTACATTGAGGCTGCGACGTGTCTAGCGCTAAGCCACCGTCGCATTGTCTTCCGGCACCTTCTGCCCAATTGCCTGCCGCCGCTGATCGTGGTGGGAACGCTACAGATCGCCCATGCGATCTCGCTAGAGGCAACGCTGAGCTTTCTCGGCATCGGACTGCCGATCACCGAACCCTCACTGGGATTGCTGATTGCTAACGGATTTGAGTACATGCTGAGCCAAAAATACTGGATCAGCTTCTTTCCCGGCATCGCCCTGCTGATCACCATTGTCACGATCAACCTTGTGGGCGACCAACTTCGGGATGTCCTCAACCCGCGCTTGCAGAAGTAGGGATGTCCCAAGCTACACTGGAAGTCCGGAATCTCCAAACCCACTTCTTCACTCGCGCTGGAGTGGCAAAGGCGGTGGAAGGGGTGGGTTTCACGGTGGCACCGGGCCAGATTCTCGGCTTGGTCGGGGAGTCTGGTTCCGGAAAATCGGTGACGGGCTTTTCGATTCTCGGCTTGGTGGACCCTCCGGGGCGGGTGGTTGGCGGGCAGATTCGGTTCAATGGAAAAGAACTCATTGGTCTCCCGGAAGAGCAAATGCGCCGGATTCGTGGCAACCGTATGGCGATGGTCTTTCAGGATCCGATGATGACGCTCAATCCTGTGCTGCGTATCGACACGCAGATGATTGAGGCCATTCTGGCGCACAAACAGGTTGGGCGCAAGGTGGCACGTCAGCAGGCGCGGGATGTGTTGGGACAAGTGGGCATTCCCTCTCCGGACGAAAGGCTTCAGGCGTATCCCCACCAGTTCTCCGGAGGGATGCGCCAGCGTGTCGCTATTGCGATTGCCCTGCTCAACAAGCCGGATTTGATCATTGCCGACGAACCGACCACCGCGCTTGATGTGACCATCCAGGGGCAGATTCTCCATGAGGTGCAGCGGCTTTGCCGCGAATCTGGAACCGCACTGATTTGGATCACGCACGATCTCGCAGTGGTGGCTGGACTTGCGGACAAGATTTGCGTGATGTACGCGGGCCGGATTGTCGAAAGCGGCACCGTGGACGAAGTGCTCGATCAGCCGCTGCATCCCTACACCCACGGGTTGATTGGTTCGGTTCCTGCGCATAATCGGCGGGGCCAGCGCCTCCATCAGATTCCGGGGATGACCCCGTCGCTGCTCCATCTTCCGCAGGGTTGTGCCTTCCGCACCCGCTGCCCCCGTGCCGACGAGGCCTGCTTGATCTCACCGGAAAACATCGAAGCACTTNCAGGACGTTGGATGCTTTGCCACCATCCGCACTTGGAAGCCCAATGACCACACTGCTGGAAACGTGCGGACTCTCCAAGTGCTTTGTCAAACACTTGGACTTTGCTGCGAAAATTGCGCAGAAGCTGGGCGCGGACATCCGGGAGGAAATCGTGCAGGCGGTGGATCACGTTGATCTTGCCATCACGCAAGGCGAGGTTGTTGGTTTGGTGGGAGAGTCCGGGTGCGGCAAATCCACCTACGGGCGCATGGTCGCAGGTATCCTCGCACCGACCACGGGGACCCTCCACTATCACGGGGCCGAAGTTACCGACCCCTCTAGTCCGGCAGGCAAAGTTGCCGCCCTGAAAATNCAGATGATCTTTCAGGATCCCTTCGCCTCGCTCAACCCCAGAATGCGCGTCCGCGACATTGTGGGGGAAGCGCCCAAGGTTCACGGATTGCTTGGTGGAAGGACACAGGACGAGTATGTGGAAGACATGCTGGAAAAGGTGGGGCTGGATGCGTCTTACAAGGTGCGCTACCCTCACCAATTTTCCGGAGGGCAACGTCAGCGCCTCGGTGTGGCGCGTGCCTTGGCGGTGAAGCCGGAGTTTCTGGTGTGTGACGAAGCTGTGGCTGCGCTTGACGTCTCTATTCAGGCGCAGGTTCTCAACCTCTTCATGGANCTCCGGGAGCAACTGGANCTCACCTACCTCTTCATCAGCCACGATCTCAGCGTCGTCGAACACATCTCGGATCGTGTGGTGATCATGTATTTGGGACGAGTAGTTGAAGTTGCGCCGACGGAGGAATTGTTCCGGAATCCCAACCACCCTTACACCCAAGCCCTGCTCAACGAAGTGCCGCGCCTCGATCTCCGGAGGCGGGAGTACACACCGGTCGCTGGGGAAATCCCCTCGCCGCTGGATCCTCCATCCGGGTGCCACTTTCACCCGCGCTGTCCCCATGCCTCCCAACGTTGTCGCGAGGAAACTCCGGTGTTGAAGGAGATTGCTACCGAACGGCGGGCGGCCTGCCACTTGAACGATTCGTCCGGATGATGCACTGTGGATGCTCAAAGTTGCGCCAAATACGAAAGAGGCCGACATGCAGCAGAAGCCACTGGGAAGAAAAAACTACGGACACATCCCGCACCTGCCCGGAAGCCGGATGGGTCCGGGGGACCACAAGTGCCACGAAGGGCAGNCCCGGATTGCCACCGCNAAGGCGCGGGACAAGAATGATGAGATTTTCGTGCAGGAAAAGCTGGACGGCTCCAAATGTGGGGGTGGCCCGCATCGGCGATGTCCTTCATGNGCTGGGGNGATCCGGGTATGCGTCCCCTCGTCCCCACACGAGCAGCATCGTCACTTCAGCAATTGGGCGTATGCCAACCTTGAGCGCTTCATGGCGGTGCTGCGGGACGGGGAACGNCTCGTGGGGGAGTTGGCTGATGCAGGCGCACGGCACGCGGTACGAACTGTCCCACGAGCCTTTCGTGGTGTTTGACTTAATGGTTGGCGACAAGCGGATGCCGTATGACGAATTTGCGGAACGCATCGCAGTTGGGGAGTTTGTCNCGCCCACGCTGTTGCACCGGGGTGGGNCGTTGAGCCTTGACGAAACNTTGAAGCGTCTCGGCGAGCGTGGTTTTCATGGGTCGCTTGATCCCGTCGAGGGGGCTGTCTGGCGAGTGGAGCGGGACAAACCCACCGGCAAAAAGGGTGAACGGCGGCGCATCNTGGATTGCTTGGTGAAATATGTGCGCCCGGGCAAGTTGGACGGGATGTACCTGCCCGAACTCTCCGGACAGGAGTCGGTTTGGAACTGGCGTCCTTGAGACGGTGCGTCACCTTTTTCCAAACTGGATTCCCACCGAAAACCACCAGCCTTCCGTGGGAGAAAAATCCGAAAAGTCGGTTCTCAAGCAAATGCTGCCGGAAGGTCCGTGGCAACCGCTGGTGTTTGACGTGCCGCACAGCGGACGCGAGTATCCGGGGGACTTTGGCTCAATCCTTCCCGAAGCCAAGCTGCGCTATGGTGAGGATGCGTATGTTGATGAGCTGATCACAGACGCTCCCGCATTGGGCATTCCGGTGCTGGCGGCGCGATTTCCCCGGACGTACTTGGATCCCAATCGCAGTCCAGACGACCTGGACCCCGACCTCCTCAGCGAGCCGTGGCCTGGAGCGGACGTCACCTTGGATGAGTGGGCGGAAATGGGGGTGCAATCCCTTCAGCCTAGCATCAAGTCCCGTCGCGGGATTGGCCTGATCTGGGAGGAGTTCGCAGCAGGCGGGGTGCTGTACGACCGCCGACTTGCCCCGGTGGAGGTCTTTCGGCGCATCCAGAACTGCCACCTTCCCTACCACGCAACGCTTGATGAGTGGTTCCAGCGGTTGCGATCCGACTTTTCCAGCATCTGGCATGTCAACTGGCATTCGATGAAATCACGGGGAAACCAGCACACCCCTGACAAGCCGGGAACGCTGCGCCCAGACATTGTGCTGGGGGATTTGCACGGAACCGCCTGCGCCCCGGAGTTCACGGGTTTGGTGCGGGAAGTGCTGACGGATTTAGGTTATGATGTTTCCGTCAATGATCCCTACGCAGGTGCGTGGATTCTGCAACGCTGCTCGGCTCCGGAACAGGGCATCCACAGCCTGCAAATCGAAATCCGCCGCGACCTCTACATGGACGAANCCACCCTCGAATGCCACGAGGGCTTTGNCCGGCTCCAGAAAGACTTGTCCCGGTTGATTGTGCAGATGAAGGAGTTTGCGGACGAACAGTTGAACAGAAAAACCAGAGGACGGAGTACGGGTGAGTTGTTCAATCCCTGAAGGCACCCCACCCCACCAACACAGATCACCTGCTAGTCTAGAGCCTTAATTTGTGGATTAATTNTTTGGTTTATATCAAANAATTTTACAAAAACCTGATTCAATTCAACCCNAAACGGAGACAGCCATGAAACCCATCGACTTCAAAGGCTTTCTAATCGGGTTCTTGGGATGTGTTTGCCCTGACTGGGTGGAGTGAAAGATTGTCCCATACCCAAAAACTGCCCAANGGCAGCGGAAATTTGGAAAGAGATGCCAACCGTTTTCGCCATTCAGCCGTTGATGTTTACACCAACACAGAGCTTNCGGGAGGGAGTTTCTTTCAGCACAAGTCCATCTTGCTCAACGCACTGGTCAATGACCTGCCGCTGAACCCGGACTACCAGACCCACACGAAGCCGGTTTGCCAATATCTGGAGGAATGCTTGAAGAGTCCGGAAGTCGCTTTTCGGGAATTGACAGGAGCGATTGCAGGCNTCTCAGGCAGGTTGCACTGGCAGATCAACCAGAANTACGTCGGTGTCTTTGACGATCATTTTTTNCAGAATGAGGCGTTTGNCGAAATCATCGGNCCNACGGGCCTCTTGTTGGCTCCGNGTATCCGGGTCGGCTTGCTGCTGTTGGGGAAGGCTATGCATTACCCATCCCATGCCCATGAAGCCACGGAACTCTACCATGTGGTCAGCGGCACTGGCTTATGGCGGCAGGGAAAGGCGGGTTTCTCCGAGGCTCCTCCCGGCAAAGCCCTCTATCATGATGTTTGGGAACCCCATGAGATGAAAACCNTTGGNCTGCCTGTGCTGGCNCTGTTTTCTTGGNCGGGAGCAATCTCTAGCGAGGCCACGCCNNTGGTGTGACCAAGAATACGCTTAAAACTTTGGGATGCAACCGGACTTCTAAGAAACCCAACCAACACAGACCCATGAAACACCTGATCCTTGCCCTTGCTCTGGTCCTCCCACTGAGCGCTGGGGCTTTCAAACCGGAGCATTTGAAGTATCTCAAGCGGACAAATGAATGTCCGAATTGTGATCTATACAAAGCCAATCTGAGGGGAGCCAAACTGTGGGAGGCCAATCTGAAGGGTGCCAATCTGAGGAGTGCCGATCTGTCAGGGGCATATCTGGAGAATACCAATCTGGAGTATGCTGATCTGGAGTATACCAATCTGTCGGGGGCCAATCTGAAGGATGCCAATCTGGGGGATGCCAATCTGGAGGGGGCCAATCGGCTGGGCGGCAACGGCGTGGCGGAATCCACCGTGTTCGGGGGCATTGCCGGGGATGTGATTGCCAAGTGGGTGCAAGGAGTGTCCTTGGTCGCGCCAGAGGATTCCAAAGTGCGGGAAACGGTAGCGCGTTGCGAAGCCCCGCTGCTTCGAGAAGAAGGCCCATCCGTGTTTGCCCTGCGGGATCGACTGCGCGAAACCATGTGGCGCAAAGCCGGGGTGGTCCGGGACCATGCGTAGCTTGAGCAGGCTCTCCCTGAACTGGCGGAACTGCGTAACGACTTGTCGCGAGTTTCCTCTCCCGGAGGGCCGTTGTACAACCTCACGTGGTCGGCGGCACTCAATCTGGAAAACGCCCTCGATGTCTCCGAAGCCATTGTCCGCAGTGCCCTTGCCCGCCAAGAAAGCCGGGGGGTGCACTACCGCAGCGACTTTCCCGAACCCAACAATTCCGAGTTCCTCTGCAACTTCACCCTCACCCACTCGCGGCCCATCCCCGAACGGCAGGAGGTGGTGATGGGTCGAATGGCTCCAGAAGGGCAAGTCGCCTGAGCTTGCTTTTCCACAAACGACCTCTCACAATCCTCAAGAAGAGGTGGCCATGAACAAATCAANTGCAAGAGCGGTATGCCAAGTCAGCTTGTTACTGCTGTTCTGGGGCTGGGCGACTCCGGGGTGGGCGATAGACTGGGAGGCCCGCCGCACCCAGATGGTGGTGCTGGATTTGGCGGCGCGGGGGATTTGGCGTCCGAGCGTGTTGGCGGCAATGAAGACCGTGCCCAGGCATCGGTTCGTGCCCAAGCAACTCCGGCACTTGTCTTATGCGGATCGCCCCCTGCCTATCGGCGAGGGGCAAACGATCAGCCAGCCCTACGTTGTTGCCCTGATGACGCAACTGCTGGAAATTGACGAGGGCNAGAAGGTGTTGGAGGTCGGCACGGGGTCCGGGTATCAGGCTGCCGTGCTGGCCGAGCTTGGCGCCGAGACCTATTCCATCGAAATCCGCCCAAACCTTGCGAGCGAGGTGCGTAAGCGGCTCCGGGCTGTTGGCTACAAAGTGAAAGTCAAGCAAGGAGACGGTTACAACGGCTGGCTGGAACACGCCCCCTTCGACCGCATCATCATCACGGCGGCCGCTAACCACATTGCCCGTCCCCTCTTGCGGCAACTCAAGCCCGGCGGCAAGCTCATCCTTCCGCTCGGTAACGTGCGCTACTACCAAAACCTCACCCTGATCGAGAAGGATTCGCGGGGCAAGACCTCCAGTTCCCAGCACGGACAGGTGCGCTTTGTGCCCATGACCGGACGAGTGCAATCCTTCTGAGGGGTAAATTCAGCGCGACAACTTGTTCAGCATCAGGAACGCTAGGCCATAACACACCGTCGCGGCCAAGAAGAGGGAGGACTGTCCGGAAAGCTGCGCCAACCAAATCGCCCCGGTCGCTCCCATTACGGACGCGCAGCCGTTGCAACACCACGCCAAGGCCACCCGGATGCGGCGTGCCTCGGCTTCTGATGACTCGATCATGCTTTTCCGTTCGGGCTGAGCTTGTCGAAGCCCGGCGGCTTGCCCCCTTCGGCTTGGCTCAGGACAGGCTTCGACAAGCTCAGGGCGAACGGTAGTTTGTTGCTTGGCCAACAGGTCGTTTCCCACCAGCCGTGTCAGCCCCACGGGAAACGGAACGCCCATGAGGAACCCTGGAAGCGCCACTGCCGCGAGTGCCACAAGTAGGCGGGGAGTTGCCTCCAGCCCCGCCCAAGCCGTCAGGACATTCCCCAATCCAAAGAAGTAAAGCAGCAACAGTCCAAGCAAGCCGCCCAACGTCTTGGCCACCCTCGGAAATTTCTGAGTTCTTCCCCAACCTGCCCCCAGCCCGGAGGCGAGCAATAGGCCACACAACACCACGGTCAGGGCGTAAACGGGCTGACCGAGAAACGGTGTGAGTCGTTCCAGCAGCGCTATTTCCGCGAGCATAAACGCCAACCCGATTGCAAAGAAGTAGGCCATGCCCGGAAGCATCTGCCTCACGATGCGGCGGTGTAGCAATAGCGGTGTTCCGATCAGCAGGAACCCCAGTACAGAAACCGCTCCAAAGAGCAGGGGTACGAGTAGCCCGGCTTCGATTACCCCCTCTGGCTTCCGGCCAAGCCCGGCATAGATTTCGGAGAGCTTCGACCACTTCAAAAAGAGATTAAAATAGGGACGGTCTTCCGGCAGTGGCTCAAGATCAAAGGCAAAGGTCTGGTAGAAGCGATCTGAATCTTCCAGCAGTTGCTGCACCCCTGTGGCGTAAACGGGTTCCGGCAAACGGATTCCCTGATTCTTCTTATCGGCAGACATCCCCGGAAAATAGACGGGAGCATAGCCTCGGCTACGGCAAAACTTGCGGAAGCGCTCTTGGGTTTCTGAAGACCACGGCTCACGGGAAACCACGAGCATCAGCGTGGAGAGCGTCCGGAAGACGCCGAGGTGCTCCTTGGCGGTCCAGCCGCGTTTTTCCAGTACGGCAATTACGGTGGCGATGAGCCGGAACTCCGCCCGTGGCGGGGGCAACAGGGTNCGCTGCACGGCCAGCCATCCGGACNGGGCGAGATGATCCAGTAGCGCATCATAGCCCTCGAGGGTGGCCAGTTCATCCTTGCGGAGCGGGGCCATTCCGGTGCTGCCGACGGGCATAGCGCTTTCGATGGAGACAAGAATGCGGTCGTAATGGTCAGAGGTTCGGGCAAGCAGGGTACGGGCTTGCTCTGCATGGACGGTGACTTGCGGAAAGGTGTTTTGACGCAACAGCTCTTCCGCCAGCAAGGAAAGCGCGGTCTGCATCGTCACTGAGGTCGCTTGGGCTTCCAGGGCTGAAAGTACCTCCTGCCCGCCGAGGGCTTGCAGCACCAGTACGGAATCCGGGGGAGGAATCTCGTAGAACAGCCACCAGGTGGGCAGGTGACGGAGGTACTCACCCAAGGATTCGGGGCGCCACGGGGCATATCCGATCAGGCCGTCGCCGTCGAGGGTGAGGCCGAGTTGAGGCGGAAGCGGACCGAGGTAATCAAGGCTGAGTCCGGGAGCGTAGCGGGCCAGCGGCGTTTCCAGCCAGTCGAGCCGGGAGGCGGCGTCACGCTGGGTGGCGATGATTTTGCTCTTCGGAGGTTGCAACGCTAGTGGCAGCGCCTTGTAGTCGTTGATCTTCAGCGACGGCAAGCCCTCGCTCTTCCAGATCAGAAGTAGTCCGAGCACGGCACCACCTACCAACATCCGTGAGTTTTGCCCCGGAGCCAGACAGGCCGCACCCGTCATTCCCAGCAAGGCGGCGAGGGCCAGCCACTCCAATTCCTCAAAATGTGAAGCTACCAGAAAAAAGCAGATTCCACCCAAAGCAGCTCCGAGCAGGTCACTGCTGTAAAGCGCGAAGGCATGATCAGGATGGCGCTCCAGCAAGAGGTTGAGCGTCAGTCCCGCGAGGAAGAACGGTAGGGCCAGCAACAAAAAATGCAGCAGCAGCCAGCCTCCATGCCAAGGGTCGAGCGGCAGCAGGGCCGGATCCAAGGGCAAGTGGTTGGCCAGCACGAAGAGCGGCAGCAGGCCAACCGCAAAAGCCAGAGACGGAATGAACGGAGCAATGGGCCTTCGGAACAACAGCCGGAATGACCCGGCGGAGCCGTAGCCCAGCAGGGCACCGCTGATGATTAGGAAGGCATAGTGGTGCCAAAGCTCGATACTCAGCAAACGCGACAGGCTGACTTCGAACATCAATGCCGCCGCCGACTGGAAGAACATCCCGGCGATGTTCCGGAGGGAAGGGGAGCTGGAAAATCCAGAAGCCATTTTAGTTGTTTCTCACCTTGACAATCTTTGTGGAGTCCGTTGTTAATATTAGACCTTATCGCAAATAAGCGCGCGAGTCGGCGCGGAGTTTTTCCGTTTCGGTTTCGGGGTTCATGCCGCCTTGAGCCATGCCT
>PANO01000019.1 GCA_002707655.1 Deltaproteobacteria bacterium | reverse complement strand
CCAATGTCGGTTTGACTCTCGTTGAGGATCGAGAACCGCCAGCGGCTGCGTTCGGCATAGCGTCCGTACATCCGAAAAAGATCACGTGCGAACAATGCTGCCTCATCACCTCCGGTGCCTGCACGAATTTCGAGGATCGTGTTGCGGTGATCGTCCTCGTCCTTCGGTAGCAGCAGCACTTGCAACTCGTCCCACAGAGCCTCCAGTGCCGCCGTCAGTTTCAGAACTTCCTGACGCGCCAGTTCACGCAGTTCATCGTCCTCCTCGGAGTCGGCGGCGAGCGCCTGATTTTCCTCGATGATTTTCTGGGTTTTCTGGAAGTTCCGGAAGGTCTGGACGACCTCCTCCAGATCGGAATGCTCACGGGAGAGTCGCTGGTAGCGGGCTTGATCCAGCACCACGCCCGGATCAGCCAGTGCCTCGTTCACCTCATCGAAGCGCTGACTGAGTTCGGCCAGCTTATCCAGCATGGGGGGTTAGCTGCGCTGGTAGCGACGCTTGAACTTCTCGATCCGTCCGGCGGTGTCCACCACCCGGGCTTGTCCGGAGCCAGTGAAGAAGGGGTGGCACGCCGAACAGATTTCCACATGCTGCTCGCCGCCGAGGGTGGACTCCAACTCGCGGGTTGGGCCGCACGCGCAAACAAACGTGGTGGTGACGTAGTTGGGATGAATTTCTGCTCTCATGATTTTGAATTCGGTGTGGGTCGTTACTTGTCCATCATGCTAAGAAACTCACTATTATCCTTGAATTTGCTCATCTTGTCCAGCGAGAATTCCATTGATTCGACGACGTTGAGCTGGGACAGCACCTTGCGCAGCACCCAGATGCGGTCGAGGTCAGCCTTCTCGATGAGTAATTCCTCCTTGCGGGTTCCGGATTTATTGAGGTCGATGGCCGGGAACATGCGTTTCTCCACGAGTTTGCGGTCGAGAATCAGTTCCATGTTGCCGGTGCCCTTGAATTCCTCAAAGATCACCTCGTCCATACGGCTTCCGGTGTCGATGAGTGCCGTGGCGATGATCGTCAGCGAACCTCCTTCTTCGATGTTCCGGGCGGCGCCGAAGAAGCGTTTGGGCTTATGCAGAGCGTTGGAGTCAACCCCACCGGAAAGGATCTTGCCACTGGGCGGGATCACTGAGTTGTAGGCGCGGGCGAGGCGAGTGATCGAGTCGAGCAGGATGACCACGTCACGGCGATGCTCCACGAGTCGCTTCGCCTTTTCCAAGACCATCTCAGAAACCTGAACGTGCCGGGTTGCCGGTTCGTCAAAGGTTGAACTGACGACCTCGCCCTTGACCGAACGTTGCATGTCCGTGACCTCCTCCGGTCGCTCGTCAATAAGCAGGACGATGAGGTCCACTTCCGGGTGGTTGGTGGTGATGCTGTTGGCGATATTCTGGAGAATCATCGTCTTTCCGGTACGCGGGGGGGCGACAATCAAGCCACGCTGCCCCTTGCCGATGGGCGAGACGAGGTCGATGACCCGCGAGGTCATGTCCTTATCGCCTCGTTCCAGCTTGAGACGCTGCTCCGGATAGAGTGGGGTGAGGTTGTCGAAGAGGATTTTGTCGAACACCATGTCCGGAGGCTGGAAGTTGATTTCTTCGACTTTCAGCAACGCATAGTAACGCTCACTCTCCTTGGGGGAGCGGATGTGTCCGGCGATGCTGTCGCCCGTGCGCAGGTTGAAGCGGCGGATCTGCGACGGAGAAACATAAATGTCGTCCGGCCCCGGCAGGTAGTTGTAGTCCGGCGCCCGCAGAAAGCCAAAGCCGTCCGGGAGGGTTTCCAACACGCCAGAGGCGTAAATCACTCCACCACGCTGAGATTGGGCCTGTAGTAGCTCAAAGAGTAGTTCCTGGGGTCGGAGGCTGCTGGCATTCTCAATGTTGAAATCGTTGGCGATGCTCACCATCGTTCCAATGTCTTTTTTCTTGAGTTCAGTGAGATTAAGCACCTCCGGAGCATTTTCGGAGGGAGGAGCAGTAGGGAGGTCGCGGGTTTGGCGGTGGTTCCGGCGGGTGGCGGTTTGGGCACTCATGGGCTTCTGGATTGGATGATGGAGTGGGTCGCGTGAATCCCAAGCAAACCCAAACAGGGTTGGTGAGTTCACACTTCGGGCGTCAAGGAACGCCGGGATTAGAAGTTTGGATTCAGAATCTGGAAATGAACAAAAATGATAAACCAAGGCGTGGTGCAGTGACAGGCTCTACCCTAGGATTCCACACCTATGGTCAGGAGTCAAGCATTTTCTGAGCCACTATTTGCGCTCATTGCACCACGGGATTCCCTACCAGTAAATTGCGGAGAAATTTTCGGGCGAGATCCACTGGTACGATGATGAAGGCAAAACCCAGCACATAGAGCCATTCTTGCAGGGTCAAGCCCACGGTGCGCAGGATTTCTCCTCCAAAGTAAGTGAAGGAGATTTGTAGGATGAAGATGAGGATTACGACTCCAATGAAGTTACGGTTCTCAGTGAGGTGTTCAAAGAGATTCAAACCTTCGGTGCGGGCATTAAACTTGTTGAAGTTGTTGACAAACACAAAGAAACCGAAAAACGCGGTCAGCAGCACAATCTTCCCGTCGGGGTCCCCACAACGTTCGTCGCAGGGGAACAACCCTTGGACAAACGATGACGTGAGGAAGAAGAGGCTCAGCGTGGCAATGGTGAGACCACCGACAATGATCGCGGACCACATGTCTCCCGTGATCAGCGAAGCGTCCTTGGGCACCGGTTTTTCGTGCATGTAGCGTGTGAGTGCCGCTTCTCCTGAAAACGCGAAGGCCGCCAGCGTGTCCATGACAATGTTGATCCAGAGCAACTGGGTCATCGTCAACGGCAAGTCGATGCCAAGAAACGGCCCCAGAAACGCCACAAGGATCGCGGCCACATTGACCGAGAGTTGGAAGATGAGAAACTTGCGGATCGATTTGATGAGAGTGCGTCCGTACAGCACCGCATTGGTGAGGGAGAGGAAGTTGTTGTCAAGGATGATGATGTGTCCGGATTCCTTGGTGAGGTCTGTACCGCTGCCCATCGCAAAGCCCACGTCCGCGTTCTTCACTGCCGGAGCGTCGTTCACGCCGTCGCCGGTCATGCCGACCACCCAGTTCATCTCTTTCGCGAGTTTGACGAGTCGGCTCTTGTCCGTCGGCAGCGCACGGGCGACCACCCGGAGGTTGGGCAGCGCCTGTTTCACCTCATCGTCGGATAGCCCTCCGAGTTCCTTGGAGGTGATCGCCAAATGGTCGTCGTCCTCTAAAATGTTCACCTCCTTGGCGATTGCCACGGCGGTATCCTTGGCATCTCCGGTGATCATCACGACTTGAATCCCTGCCGCATGCGACCGTTTCACGGCAGGTTTGGATTCCTTGCGCATCTCGTCACGCAGCCCAAAGATCGCCACCAGCGTCAAACCCTCCGGAAGTTCCGGATCACGACCCAATGCCTGATCGGAGACTGCGAGTCCGATGAGCCGCATGGCGCGTCCGGAGAGTCCCCGCATTTCCTGCAAGAGGGCATCTTTACTGGGTAGTTCCTGACGATTACCTTGCGTATCAAGGTAGTGGGTGCAGTCGGCGAGGATGATTTCCGCCGCGCCCTTGACGAGCGTTTCCGAGCGGTCGCCCCGCACCTGCGCTGCCGAGAACTTGTAGGCACTGTTGAAGGGGATGCTGGCGATCTGCTCCACGTTGTCCTGCTCTGCGAGCTTCGGCCCCAAAAACTGGAGCAGTGCTTTTCCGGTGGAGTTCGCTCCCACAATCAGCGGATTCTTGGGATCGGACGCATCCACAGACGCGCTGGTGTTGTTGCGCAGTGCAAAGACCACCTGCTGTTGCAAAGCCTCCGGGATTTCGCCCAAGCCTTTGTAGTGTTGGGCGTCGCCGCCCACAATCTCGGCGACCTGAAGGTGTCCTGCGGTGAGCGTCCCAGTCTTGTCGGTGAAGAGGACGGTGAGGCTTCCGGAGGTTTCGATGCCAAGCAGCTTGCGTACCAGCACGTTGGCCCGCAACAGTTTGCGCATGTTGAGCGAAAGCACAACCGCGATCATCATCGGCAGCCCTTCCGGAACCGCAACAACAATGATGATGATCGCCAGCACAGTGGCCGTCACTAGATGATAGGCGATCTCCCCGCCTTCGTGAGCGGCAAGGTAAGTGCTCCAACCGCCGCCTTCGAGAAAGATGTGATTGAACATGAAGGAGAACGCGATGAAGAGCGCCCCAATGTACCCGAACTGGCTGATGCGCTGTCCTAGGACAGCAAGTTTTTCCTGGAGTGGAGAAAGTCGGGTTTCAGCCTCGGCGATGTCTTTGACGCTGGCTCCGTAGCTCGTCTGGTCACCAACGGCGGTGACGCGCATCACGCCTTCGCCATCGTCCACCAGCGCAGCCCGCGCCAGCCCGTTCTGTTCCGGATTGAGCGTTGCCCCCTCGGCGAGGGGTTGTTTCTTGACCGATTCGGATTCTCCCGTGAGTGCAGATTCATTGAGTTCCAGGTGCCCCTCGATCAGCACTCCATCTGCTGGAACCGTGTCTCCGGGCTGGAGCAGAACCAGGTCGTTGACCACCAGATCGTCAATCAGCACCTCGTCCAAACGTCCGTTGCGGAAGGTCTTCACCTTGATCTTGGATGCTTCCTCCATCAGGCGTTGGAACTCATTCTCGTTGCTGAACTCTGACCACGTTGCTACCATCGTCGCCATCACCAAGGCAATCGCAATGCCCATGCCTTCGTACCACGGAGCAAAGCCCAGCACTGCGAGCAACACCGTCACGCCCAGTGCCACAATCAGGATGATGATGATCGGGTCGCGCAGGTTGCTCCGCAGCTTGTCCAAGAAAGTCTCAACGTGCTGCTGGGTGAGGGCGTTGGCGCCGTTCTCCCGGCGGGATTGATCGGCTTCGGCCTGAGTCAGGCCCGTGTAGTCAAACTTCATGGTTCAGTGGCTCAGTGCTACAGTCGTGTTATGAAATTGATTAATTTTACGAAAAAACGCTACCACAAGCAAGCCCAAATGAAAAAAGTAGTTTCCATGCCCATGCGCTTTCGTGAACGCTCCGGCTTCACTCTGCTAGAGGTCATGACCTCGGCGGCACTGGTGGCTGTGGCTGTGGCAGGCTTGGTGCGAACCCTCGATCAGGGGCTCTCTCAAACCGAAACCCGCCGCTGGAACGCCAGCCTTGCCGGACAGCTTGACGCCTGGGCTCACACCCGACTCAACACGGAGTTCTACGGAAGTGAATTAGCGGTCGGTGCCCACACCACAACCGTTGTGCTTGATGGTGAGTCTGCGACCCTTCGATGGATCGTGACCCAAGCGGCTCCGGGTTTGAAGCAGTTGGTCTTTCGGCTGGAACCTGTGAAACCGACACGTCCGGTGATCACCTGGCAAGCGGCACGGAGTTACTGATGGGAAGGACTCTGCTGCGGGCTTTCACCCTGTTGGAACTGCTGATCGTGCTTGCGGTGCTGGGGATTCTTATCGGTGTCCTGCTGCCCTCGGCCGCTCAATTTCCTCGGATGTTGGCGGGCTTGCAGGAACACACTTTGCGGGAGGGGGAGTTTGAGCGTTTCTTGATGATGCTGAAAACTGAACTGGTGCAGTCCGGTTACGGGCTGGACTCCGGAGCCGTTGCCACGCCGTTGGAAGTCACGGATTCCGAGGTCGTGCTGCGGGTAGATTTCAACCGCGATGGCGACACTAGCGATGCACGAGAACACCTGCGCTACCGTTTCCTCCCGGACTCCAACACACTGCAACGCCGTTCCGGAGCCGGAAATTACCAAACCCTGATCACTCCACTGGAGTCTCTGCGCTTCTCCGATTCCAGCACACTGCCGGGCTGCGTCACCTTCATCTCCAAACTCCTGCCCGATTCCCCAGAGCAGCAAATCACGCTCTGCCGTCTGCGGCTTTGAAGCTCACAGGATTTGGAATGCCCTGACGCTAGTGTTGGCGTGTCGGATGCAACTCAAGTTTTGGTCTCTGTTGCCGATAAGGGAGATGAGTAGGAAAAATTCAAATCCGAACCATGCCACGTTCTCGTCTCACCATTGCCAGTTTCATTGCCAGCGCAACTCTGGTTGCGAGCGTTATTGCCAGCTTTGGTTTTGCCATTGGCTGGGACAAGCAGGACGTGCGTCGCCAGAACCAACTGCTCCGGCAGATCATCCGTGACCGGACAACGGCCCGAAAAAGCACCTATGCTCCCAAAACCGAGCGCCGGGTCGCACCGCATTTGCGGAAAATGTATGCAAGGGAGGGAGGGGCGATTCCCGGAGAAAACAACTCCGGGGTGCGACCGGCGCGTCCGGTCTTCGGGGGTGGGGATGTGCCCAGCCGTGCCGATGATGCGAACCGACCGACCCACGTCACGAAGCGCGAGTCGCGGGCACCGTTCATGGGAGACGCCAGTGCCCGCACTCAAAATTACCGCCTCAGCAGCGGAAACCTCACCCCAATTTTCTCGAACAACCCCTCTTCCGGGGTGCGGCTACATGTCATGAAGGTCGGGCAGCGCCAGCACCTCCAGCAGACCAGCTTGCAGCTTCAGCAAATCATCCGCAACACGATGTCGCGCTGACGGCGTCAACGCCGCCGCCGCAGGATCGTCGGCAGGTGAAGTTGGTCGCTCTTGTAATCTCCCGCCAGCAGCGCCATCATCAAGTTCACATACAACCGCAGCCGCACCTCGTCCACCGGCGGATTGCTGTCCACATGCAGGGGCGAATGTTTGAAGCGGAACCAGCCCCACTTGGGCGCAGTGTTGAGAAGCAGTGCCGGGCGTTCGTCCAACTCCAGCAGAAAAATCGGGGTGCCTCCCGAACCCAGCAGCATCCGCTTTCCGAGTAGGTAGAAGCTAAAAGAGAGCGTGTGCCCCCGGTGCAGTGGACTCCAACTGGTGCCGGGATAGAGCGCACGCCCCCATGCCCGCCACGCCTTGGAACGATCCGGACCTTTCGGACACGCATCGAGGAACAGCGTTCCTCCTGCCGCAAAGAAATCCCGCCAAGCAAAACGCTCTTGCTGGGATAAATTCAGTGGGGTTTGGCACATCTCCAGATGCAGGAACGGATACTCCACGAGTTGCATAGGCTCGTAGCGGACCCACTGTTGTTGAGGATGCAACCGCAGGGTGGTGCGCCCCTCAATCGCGGCACGAATCCGAGGGATGGGTTCTGGTGGTGGTGGCATTTTAGTGCCAAACCAGAGCGTGCGCCACTCCATCCGATCCAACGCCACCATTGCCTCCGGAGTCAACGCTTCGGGGGGTTGCACTTGTGCGAAGGCAGAAACTCCGGAAAACAGCAGGCCAGCTATGCACAATAGCCGTAGTGCGGAACAAGCAGAGCGGTTCCACAACAATAACTGTCCGAGTTGCACAACTGCTGCTCTCCCTTCACTCATTGGTCATCGATTCGTGAGTTGCAATCCCCATCCAGCAGATCAAATGGATTTCATCAGGTTCAATGGGAGGCAATGGCTTGGGAGGCGCGCACGCTTCTAAACCTTGCTGCTCAAATCCCTCGAAGCCAGGCAGGAAATAATCNGGGGACATCGGGTTGTGTATCTCAGCAGTGTGGTGTTGGGCACGGTCTAGCGGCCTATGCCCAACCTATCCTTTGTTCACAAGATTGATACACTATTATCTGTTCCAACAGAAGACAACTTCTATTCGGCAATTTCTAGGGAAAGAAAAAACGTTATGCATTTTGATTATCGACTCTGGGCATTCACTCAAGGGGTTCGGGGGCGAATCGTCTGCTCGGTTCTGATCGGGTTGGTTGCAACCGGGCTAGGGGTGGCCCGCCTCGCCCTCTTGGGTTGGCTGATTGGCCTTATTCTTGTCGGCAAAGAGGTTGCTGAGCTTGTTCTGCCGATCACAGTTGCCGCCTCCGTAATGCTACTGCGGGGTCTCTTTGAACACTGGCGGACGGTGATTGCGCACAAAACCGCAGCGCTTGTCCAGAAGCAACTGCGCCGTCGCCTCTATGACGAGATCATGAATCTGGGTCCAGGTTATGCGGGTCGGCAAAGGTCCGGGGAACTCGTGCTCTCGCTGGTTGATGGGGTTGAGCAGTTGGAGACATATTTCGGACAGTACCTGCCCCAACTGATGGTCTCGGCATTCACTCCGGTGCTGATTTTTGGTTTTGTCGCGTTCCTTGATTTCCCGGTCGCCGCCATCCTGCTTGCGGCGGCGGTCGTGGCCTTGGTGGCCCCTGTTGCTTGGCACAAGTTCGACACTAAAAAGTCCTTGGGCCGCCAACGGGCCTATGCCGCATTTGCCGCAGAGTTCTTGGACTCCATTCAGGGGCTAGCAACGCTCAAGGCCTTTGGACAAAGCCGTGCCCGCGCAGACCTCCTGACGGAACGAGCTCGGGAGCTTTTTCGCAGCACCATGTGGGTGCTAGCAACCAACTCCCTTGCGAGAGGCATCACTGATTGCTCCATCGCCGTCGGGGCGGCCACTGCGCTGGGGTTCGGAGCCTACCGGGTGACGGTCGGCGAGATGGGACTTACAACGCTGATTATCATCCTGATGATGGGCGTTGAAATCTTCCGCCCCCTGCGTGACCTCCGTACCGTGCTGCACCAAGGGATGGTCGGACTCTCGGCGGCGCAAGGGGTGTATCGGATTCTTGACGCCGAGCCGGTCGTTCGGGACGAGCATTCCGGAAAAGTGCCGTCCCGCTTGGACCCTGCGATTGCCTTTGAATCTGTGAGTTTCCGTTACCCCGGACACCGACGCACGGTGCATGATCATCTTGATTTCAAAATCATGCCGGGCGAGCGTGTCGGCATCGTCGGATCGAGTGGTTGTGGCAAGTCCTCGATCGTGCGGCTTCTGCTGCGGTTCTATGATCCTATCGCAGGGGGTGTGCGGCTGGGGGGACACGACCTGCGGGACTTGTCTTTAGAGGAGATTCGCAAGGAGGTCTCGGTGGTTCATCAAGACACCTTTCTGTTCCACGGAACGGTCGCGGAAAACATCCGGATGGGGCGTCCTAATGCAAGTGAATCGGAAATCGCCAATGCCGCGAGATTCGCCAACATCCATGATTTTGTGGCGGCGCTGCCCGATGGGTACGACACGATCATTGGCGAGAAGGGCATCAAACTGTCTGGAGGACAGCGTCAACGGGTGGCGATTGCGAGAGCTTTGCTACGGGATTCCCCCATCTTGGTTTTGGACGAGGCCCTCTCCGCCGTTGACGCCGAGAATGAAGCCGTCATCCAACAAGCCCTTGATCGTTTGATGAAAGACCGGACCACTCTGGTTTTGGCTCATCGGCTTTCAAGCGTGATCAATTGCGACCGCATCCTAGTGCTGGATCAGGGAAGGGTCGTCGAATCCGGAACTCATGCAAGCTTGATGACACAGGAGGGGATTTACGCGAGCCTCATGTCCGAACAGGTTCGCGAAGCAGATTCTGCAGTGCTTGCTGTGAGAGACGACCCCCTTCCAATGAATTCCGGGACGACAGAGGACGCTCTAGCGACTGTGCTACAAACACCGACCGAGGGCATCGTCAAGGCGGAGGGGCTGAACTGGCAGCAGGTGATCGCAGTGTTGATGCAGCATATCCTACCGTGGAAGGGCAGGCTGACCCTCACCTTCACCTTCGGAGTGCTGCGTATGTTGGCGTTCATTGGTGTTGGCGTTTTCGGTGCCCTGATCGTGCTTGCGCTGAGAAACGGAACAGACTTCGCCCCCTACCTCGTCGCGCTTGCCGTCACGGCCCCACTTTCAGGGATCCTCCACTGGTTCGAATCGTGGATCGCCCACGACATGGCCTTCCGGCTGCTTGCGGAGATGCGGGTGAACGTTTTCCGCAAACTCGACCAGCTTGCTCCAGCGTACCTCGTGCGCCGCCGCACGGGGGATTTGATGGGCATCGCCACACAGGATGTGGAGTTGGTGGAGTACTTCTTTGCGCACACGGTGGCCCCAGCGTTTGTCTCGGTGCTGGTGCCCACCGCAGTGGTCGTGGTGCTGGCCACAATCAGCCCGTGGATGGCTTTGGCGTTGCTGCCCTTCCTGCTCGCGGTTGGCGTCAGCCCGTTTTTGATGCGTGGCCGTGTGGACCACCTTGGCTCCCAAGCCCGGGAAGCGGCGGGGGAGCTTTCTGCTCATGCGATTGATTCGGTGCAGGGGGTTGCCGAAATCGTCGCGTATCAGCAGGAACAACAGCGGGGAAATGCGTTTGAGCGGCTTGCGGACCGNCACATCGCCCTGCGGCTGCCCTTCTTCGCACAACTGACCCTTCAGAATACCTTACTGGAGGTTTTCACAGGCTGGGGAGGACTCGCAGTCGTGTCCACGGGGGCGGTGCTCACAAGCAGTGGTGCCATTGATGCCGGAGTGCTGCCGCTGCTCACGATTCTCGCGATGGCGGCGTTTCTGCCGGTCTCCGAGATTGCGCAAATTGGTCGGCAGCTGGCGGATACCCTTGGGGCGACACGACGGATCTATGCGCTGGAAAACGAACCCGTGCTGGTTGCTGATGGCACCGGTGCCGAAAACACGAAGCCGCAATCCGCGCTTTCCCTCTCAGAGGTCAACTTCGCCTACCCCGGAAGGTCCCGGCGAGTCCTTGCAGATGTCAGCTTTGAGATTCCTGCCGGAAAGACGGTCGCGCTGGTCGGCCCCTCGGGGGCCGGAAAAACCACTCTGGCCCAACTGTTGATGAGGTTCTGGGATCCCCATGAAGGAACCATCACGTTGAGAGGAGGCGATCTGCGGAATTTTCCGCTGGATGACCTGCGCTCCCAAATCGCGCTGGTTGCCCAGGACACCTATCTCTTCAACAACACGCTCCGGGAAAACATCCTCATCGCCAAACCAGAAGCCTCCGAGACCAAGTTGCACCAAGCGGTGGAACTTGCGGCACTCTCCGAACTCGTGGAGAGCCTCCCCGAGGGCTTGGAGACCCCAGTGGGCGAACGCGGATCCAGCCTCTCCGGAGGTGAGCGCCAGCGGGTGGCGATCGCACGGGCTTTCCTGAAGGATGCCCCCATCCTGATTCTGGATGAGGCCACCTCTCACCTCGATGCGCTCAGCGAACAAAGCGTGCGCAACGCCCTCGACCGACTCAAGGCGGAGAGAACCACCGTGATCATCGCTCACCGACTATCCACCATCCGGGAGGCCGACCGGATCATCGTTCTTGATGAGGGACAGGTGGTGGAAGCCGGCACGCATTCCGAGTTGCTGAAGCAAGGTGGCCTCTACGCTAGGTTGGTTTCCCGACAGCTTGGGGGAGTACGAGGAAGCCGTCAGCTTCTGTCCTGACTCCAGAGCCTTGATCCAGAGCTGGACACAGTGCCCATTCGTTGCTACCCTTGAGCTTGTGCGATCTCAACACTCTGGGCTTTTGCCCCTTCATTCAATCCCCATGAGGACTAGCCATGAAAATCAATGTAACCGTCAAGGGCGATCAACAGGAATTTCTGAACAACGCATCGAATGATTATTCGCTGGGAGGAGCAGACCAAGCCATCCGGTCTTTGGTCAAGTATTCACTGACTCAGGACGAGAATGACCAGATTTTTAGTGAAATCCGCTGTGCGGGAGAGTGCTACTCCGCTGACCAAGCCATCCCGGTTGAACTGGAGGACGAAGCCATTGCAAAGCTGAAGGAGATTTTCCAGCAGTACGACTTTGAGGATTACGACTCCGAGGAGGAGGAATTGGGCAAGACCATTCGGTGTATGATCAATTTTGCAAATCAGGATGGAGACCGGAGCCAGATTTTTTCTTGATGAGGAAGTATCAGGTACGTTACGAATGCACCGCGATCCAGTCGAGTAGAGCGGCGGCGATGGCGGGTTTGCCGAGGTGCCGAGTGGGTTCTGAGTCTGGAGCAATCAACCACGCAATGTGCTGCCCAGCCGCAGAGCATTCTTCTCCACGGTTGGCGACCACGAGTTGGAAGCCCCCCTTGGCGAGGAAATTCTTGGCGGTGTCCATGAAGTGTTCGTGGCTGTCGCCCTCCTCGTACTTGAAGGCGACCATGCCGAGCTTGGGATAGCGTTCCCGGATCATCCGCACGACCTTTTGGGTGGCGACCAGCGGCAGGTTCAAATCCTGCCCACTGGGGAGTTTTCCGTCATACACCGTCTTGGGTTGGTAATCCGCCACCGCCGCTGTGAAGATCCCCCAATCCATGCTTCTAGCGTCCAGTCGCTCCTGCAACACGCGCACATAGTCGTTGTAGGTCGAGATGTGGTGGGTCGGAAAATACTCCGGAGCGATGGCGGACCCCTTGCCTAGCACGAGTTCGCTGCTCGCGCCACGCAACCACGCCTCGCCAGTGAGTTGGATGCCCAAGCCGCCGGTGAACACGGTGGTGATGCGTCGCACATGGTCAATGGGCACTGGGGTGGGGCCTCCAGTGACAATGATTTTTTTTCCACGCAAGGGCTCGCCGCTGAGGGCACGGATGGTGGCGGCGACCATGGTTTCGAGCGCGGCAAGGTGATTTTTCCCCTGCTCCTGCCGAGGTGGAATGAGGGTGGCCCCGAGCGCCTGCAAGCGGGCGAACGATTCGGAGAGGATGCGGTTGTGCAGGGTGCCGTGCATTGCCG
>PANO01000018.1 GCA_002707655.1 Deltaproteobacteria bacterium | reverse complement strand
TCCGCCAAAATGCGACTCACGCAGATCCAATCCTGTCCCCTCCAGCGGTGCTGCGAGGACAGGGGGAGCCAAGGAGAGGCAAAAGAGCAGAAGGACCAGCCACAGAACATGGCAGCCCCTCCCCCAGACTTTTAATTTCATCTCAGATTCGAATCAACTGTAGTTGAGCTGATCCTACGCTGATGATGTCGCCTGCTTTGACGGGTTGGTTTTGGACGGGTCGGAAATTGACCTGAATGGGGCCACCTTCACTGAGGTTCCGGACTTCGCATTTATCTGGAACATTCAGGAATTGGGCGTGACGAATGCTAACTTCTCTGTGATCTCTCAAGACAAAGTCATTTGTTTCCCCATAGCCCAGCACGGCAGATTTCTGGTCAAGCAGAAACACCTCGCCACTCTGGACTCCATTCAAAACACGCAGGGCGCTTCTTGCTCGGGTGACGTGCCAAGGCACTAAGCAGATAAAAAGCGCAAAACCAACCGCCAACGTACCAACCACAGGGATCGACTCATCAGCTTGGATCAATAATAAACTTTCAAACACAACTCCACCCAGCAACCCACCAAAGGTTCCCAACAGTGGATAAGANAGGGGCAGTTTCGACGAGTTCCAATCNAGACCCCGGATCAGAACCCCAACCGATGTNCCCAACAACACAAAACTAGCAATCCGGCTTGTCGCAANAGGCAGGTCAAATCCGAGCAGGGCTTGTGAGAGGGCAAAAGCCAACAGACCCAGCACGCCTCCAAGCAGTAACCCTGCAAGTCCTTGTTTNATCAGGAACGGGGCGCGATGCCCNGTCGTCAAGGGCAGCATCAGTTTGGCAACCAGTCCAAATCCGGCCCCCAAACCAAAACCCATGCTCAAGTAAGGATCGTGTCTCCCGTCAAGGGTGATCCTCAAGAAACCGTCGAGCAACTGCACCAATCCCCAGCCGATCAACCCGCCTGTCAGCAGGATCAACCCTCGAATGGTGGTCAGTTTCAGTTTGATCGACATGTCAAAAACGTTTCAGAAAAATACAATAAANTACCCCGCAGCAACAGCAGGGGTCTTGGGAATCCAGAATTCAGGAGTCAGGAGTCAGAATGGCTTGTCCGGACTCCTGAACACTTCCCTGTGAGAGGTGACAGTCCTCGCTTTCATTCACGCAGCAAGCGGTGGGGCAGAAGTCCCCTAGCTACGCAATCAGGCATCGGCCTTGCGCCTACGAATGAAGGCGGGGATGTCCAGATTCTGATGAAATCCCGGCTGTCCGCTGCGTTTTGCCCAAGTAGGATACAGTGGCTCCGTCTGCACACCCGGAATGCCGCCAGTACGACCCGTTTGCTGGAGCAGCCGCTCTCCCGGGCTCAAATCCACCCGGTTTTCCTGCGGGCTCGGATCGGGCGCAACCTGCAAATCATCGGCCTCTTGAGCCAGAACCTCGGTCTCAACGGAAACCGATTCGCCATGAGGTTCGTTAGACGGGGTTTCATTTCCTACCCCAATGGCTGCTTCCGGTGGACTTGACGGTTCAGCCTCCACCTCCATCTCGGTCGCCAAGCCGTCATCGGCCTGCTCCTGTGAGACCTGATCCCCTTCAACAACCAAGGGTTCGACAACGTCATCGTAAAGTGCGCCAATGATGCTATTGGATTCGCTGGTGCTGCTTGTCCCAACCAGTTCCTCTCCGGAGGGATCCTCCTCGATTTCTAGCTGAGGTGTGGAAGCTAGTCTAGCGAAAGCCGCTGGAGTCTCAAGCTCATTGCTCGAAACCAACGCAATCGGCTCTGGAGCAGCCTCAATGGGTGTGGGCAAGGTCGACTTTGGAGCGGACTCAATGGAAGTGACCGGAGGCATGAGCGTCACAGGTTCGGGAGCGGGGGGCGATATGGTCGGCAGAGCAAATGAGCGCTCGGTTTTTTGGCTTCCAAGCACCTGATTGTCGAAGCCCGTGGCAATCACGGTGATCGTAATGCGATCGGTCAATTCCTCGTTGATGGATGCCCCCCAAATGACCACGGCATCCGGATGCCCCTGCTGCTGGATGAAGTCGGAGGCTTCCGTCACTTCGTGAAGGGTCATGTTCACATCCCCCACCACGTTCATCAAAATCCCCCGTGCGCCTTCCACCGAGCGATCGCTCAAGAGGGGGCTCCGGATGGCTTGCTCCGCCGCTTTCAGAGCACGGTTTTCTCCAGAGGCCGTTCCTGTGCCCATCACGGCTTTCCCCTTGTTCTCCATCACAGTGCGGACATCGGCAAAGTCGAGGTTGACAATGCCATCCCGGGTGATCAGGTCGGACACGCCTTGAATGCCCTGCCGCAACACATCGTCTGCCAGGCCGAAGGCTTCCAGCATCGAGGTATGCTTGTTGATCAGTTGCAGGAGATTGTTGTTGGGAATAACAATGAGCGTGTCCACATACTTCCGGAGTTCCTCAACCCCTGCAATGGCAGCATTGCATCGGCGCTTGCCTTCGTAGTTGAACGGCAAGGTGACGACTCCTACCGTCAGGGCTTGCACCTCCCTAGCGACTTGAGCAACCACAGGGACACCGCCGGTGCCGGTGCCGCCTCCCATGCCTGCAGTCACGAACACCATGTCGGCTCCGGAAACCGCCTCGCGGATATGGTCCATGCTCTCCAGCGCAGCACTGCGGCCGATCTCCGGCTTGGCTCCGGCCCCCAATCCTTGGGTGCAGTGCGCTCCCAGTTGAAGCTTGGTCGAAGCGAGGGATTTCTTCAAATCTTGTAAGTCCGTGTTAGCCGCGATGTACTCCACGCCCTCGACATTAAGGTCAATCATGCGGTTGATGACATTGCCGCCGCCGCCGCCAACCCCAACCACTTTGATGCTGGGGGCACTATCTCGCACGGTTTGGACTCCTGTGAACTTTAACATGGGATAATTTTGGTTGCTGGGTGCTGAGTTTGGGTTTGGGNGCTCAAAAGAATTCCTGCATCCAGTCCTTCATGCGACGGGACACTTTGTGAAAGAGTTTGGTTTCGTCTCCAACAAAATTCAATTTACCCTGGTTGCTGTTGATTCCAAAGCGGACCAAGCCAACGCTGGTNGCGTATTTGGGAGAATAGACCAATTCCTGCAGGTTCCNGATTTTTTCCGGGTAACCGACGCGGACTGGCAAGTTCAAGACCGAATGGGCNAAGCGGTCCGCTCCGGGCATGATGCAGGTTCCCCCCGTGATCACCATTCCGGAGGCCATCAGGTTGTGGTAGCTGGTTTTCTCGANCTCTTGGGCGATCAGTTCAAAGATTTCGATGAAGCGGGCTTCAATGATTTCCGCCAGCACTTTTTTCTTCATCTTCCGATTCGTCCACCCTCCCACATTNGGCACGTCGATCATCTCATCCTCACCCACCATCTCCGTCATGGCGACACCATGCTCGTGCTTGATTTCCTCGGCTTCGGCCAAGGGGGTTCCGAGNCCAATGGCGATGTCGTGGGTGAGGTGATTGCCTCCTAGGGCCAGAACGGCAGTGTGGACAATGCTGCCCTCGGAGTAGATGGTGATGTCGGTCGTGCCTCCGCCGATGTCGAGGAGGATCACCCCGACCTCCTGCTCATCCGGGCTGAGGACCGCCTGACTGGACGCAAGGGGTTCAAGGACAATGTCCTCCACGTCCAAGCCCGCTTGATTACAGCACTTGATGATGTTTTGTGCGGAAGTAACGGAGCCGGTGACGATGTGGACGTTGACTTCCAAGCGCGTGGCCGCCATTTCCAGAGGATTCTGCACACCATCCTGATCATCGACGATGAACTCTTGCGGCAGGATGTGCAAGATTTCGCGGTCGTTGGGAATCAGAACCTGCGCGGCATCAATCACCCGGCGGATGTCGTCTTCCTGAACCACCTTGTTGTAAACCGTCACCATCCCGCGGCTGTTTTGCCCCCGGATGTGATGACCCGCGATCCCGGCATAAACCGCATCAATCTGCTGGCCACACATCAATTCGCACTCATCAAGCGCTTTCTTGATGGAGCGAACTGTGCGGTCAATATTCACCACGACACCCTTGCGGAGCCCATCGGATTTCGTGGTTCCTACACCGACGATGTCTAAGTTTTCTCGGCTGTCTCCGTTGACCGCGATGGCACAGATTTTTGTCGTGCCGATGTCTAGGCCGACAACTAGATTATTGGATTTTGTTTTGGTAGGCATCCATGCCTCAAAGTTGTAGATTAGGGGGAGTGGTTGAATTCCGTACCCGGTAAACGCCATCAACTTCCCTGTCAACTAGCTTCCGGGCTTCAGAATTAGTATATGGTTTTTCTTTATGGTGTCAACATTCTTTTGCCGATTTCATGCATTTTTCTTTTTTAGATTAATTATATCTTTATTCATTANCGGCATTCATTGCCTTTGTACTTGCGTCCAGCCGGACAAGGAAGGTTTCTATCGAGCATCGGGCCGCATAAATAAGCGCGATCGGCNAAATTCGTGAATTCTTCCTCAAGGTGGCTGAGACGACCTCCAGAGCGGAGGATCGGATAGATTTTCCCATCCTCCACTAGGAACTGCTTGGCATGCCTAAGCGTGACACGCTGACAAACTCTGGAGAGTTCCTGCTGAACTTTGGAGGGGTAGGTGTAGGCCCGGGGGGCCGGAGTACAGGCAAACGCCGCCAAACCTGCGAGCATGAGCAACAAGTGACGGTTACATCGAAAACAAGCGGCGTACATTCCGGAGTTGCCTTGAGGAGCAAATGGCGATCACCCGACTTTCGGGAAGCACCCGGGTGGTGCCCACCGCGACCTCCCAGCGACCTTCGTGTTCGACACCGCCGATGAGGATTCCGTATTCCCTAAAGAAAGAGGCTTGCCCGCCGAGCGTTTTTTTGGTGATGGGAGAGTTGGGTGCGGCCTGAAACTCGACCACTTCTGCATCCACCCCATGGAGGTGGGCAACCGAGACTAGCTCGTTTCTGCGGACAAACTTCAGAATTTCGTTTGCGGTGGAGATTTTCGCGTTGAGCGCAATGTCCAAACCGATGGTCGAGGAGAGAACGAGATAATCCTCGTTGTCCACCAGCGCAATCGTTTTACCGGCACGCCCTCCCACTTCACGGTTTTCGCGGTTCATGAGGTGCTTGGCGAGCAGGCAACTGATGATGTTGGTTTCGTTGTCACCGGTGGTGGCAACAAAAGAATCCAAATCCGGAATGCCGCATTGAATGAGGTCATCCAGGTTGGTGCCATCACTGTGCATCACCTCGGCACGTTTCATCAGGCCCGCAAGTTCTTCTGCACGTGCGGCATCCCGTTCGATCAACCGCACCTCCACTTCGTCCTCCAACAATTGTGCGGCCCGTTGACCGATCAATCCGCCACCCAAAATCGCCATGCGCCGCACCCGACCCTGCTCCACTCCGATTTCCTGCATGAGACGATCCATGTTCTGGGTCAGTGCCATGATGAAAACCTGATCAGCAGCAAAAATACTTTCATCCGCTTGCGGAATGATGGTGGTGATGCCTCGTGCGAGAGCCACCACCCGGAAATNCGTTTCAGTGTAGCGCTTCGATAACTCGCGTGGCGTCATGCCCACCAGCGGGGAGTCCTCGGTCACTCGCAGTCCTAAAACCCGCATGTTGCCATTGCCGACATCCACCATGTCGTTTCCCGAAGACCGCCGCACAAGCCGCTGGATCTCCTGGGCGATCAATTCCTCCGGATGCACCACGAGGTCAATGTGAAAACTGCGGGATTCCTCGGAGTTCAAATTGTCGAAATCCATCGTCCGTAAGCGGGCAATACGCCGCTGGATGCCCAGACGTTCCGCAACAACACAAGCCAGCATGTTCACCGCATCATCGTTGGTTGCAGTGATCAGCAGGTCCATTCCAGAGGCTCCCACTTCCTCCCAACTTGAGAGGTCCATCGCGTTGCCATGCACCACGGAAAACTCGGAGGTCTCCACGANGTGCTTCAACAATTCCGCATTGGCCTCCAGCACCGTCACCTCATAACCCTCGTGATCCAGCCGTCGCGCAAGGTGCAACCCGACCCCCCCAATGCCGATGATGAGGATACGGTTNATTTCACTTTTCATGGGTCAGATGGTCAATTCGTACTGAAGCATGTTGGAGGGGGAGTGCAGGGGATTCTTGGAAGAAATATCGACCTCATAGAAGCCATCGGCTTGTGCAACCGAGTTTTCATCGTAAATGTCTTCCGGAAGATTCCCGTCAATCAAGCACTGCACGATCGCATTGCCAATCCACTTCTCGATCTTGAGGACGACGGTTTTTTTGCGCAGNCGTCCTTGGTCATCTCGGTTCAGCACACTGGGAATGGTGTTGGTGGTGATGAACTGGTTGAGGTAGGGCGAGTTCAGGTTCTCGCGGGCTTCCGGGGAAATGGTGGTGTGGGTGCAGTAGAAGTAAATATTAGCGGGTCGGCAGTGTTCGCTTTCGGCAAGAGCGTTGATGTTGGCGGCAATCGTCCCGCCGGTGCGGACCATGTCGTCCAGCACAAAAATATCCCGATTCTTGAGCAGCTCGATCTCTGCGTTCAAGTCCAGTTCCACCTCACGCTGCCCCAAACGTTTCTTCCGAAAGGTCACGACCACGGAATTGTGCAGCCCCGNGTGCTGGCGGACCTGNTCGACGAATTCNGCNGCNCCCTCGTCGGGAGCNACAAANCCGACATGCTCGCCGTAGTTCCAGAGCCGCACGAGTCCNGANCGCAGGATGTAGTTGGCGATCAGNGGAGCCATNTCCAAATTGATGAAGCGNGGCAGNTTNCGNGNNNTNGGANTNNCNGNGAAGGTCTCCTCATAAATCNGGCTCATGACCTCNGGCTTGTGGTTGTGGACNGTCATCACCAAATCCACGCCTGCNGTTTTGAGCATNTTCGCNTANAGTTCNGCNGAACAGGGCTGCCCCACAAATTTTTCCCGGGAACTGAAATCCACAGCCTGAGGATGGTTTGTGGTGCGTGGGCCGCGATCTTGCGCGGAGAAAAACAGGTCCGGCTCCACCAGCGCAACAAACTCGGCGCCGTTTTCTTTGGCGGCAGAGGCGATCAGGCAGTTCCGCATCGCCAACTCGTTGCGCGAGTGGTGCTGGGAATGGGTCGAGAGGATGTACACCGACTTGCCCGTCAACCCGTAGCCAAGATTTTCTTCGGTGGTGTTGTCATCCAGCAAGAAGCGTGGACAGAACTCGGTGTTGACGAAGGANTTGAGAGCGATCAGGTCGGAGATGTCGATCGACTGCGAACGCGCATAAGCCACGCCAATCGCAAAGGAGGCGTCGCTGACGTTGGAAACAAGCACATGTTCGGTCATTCGTGCCCCTGNGGTCGGGTTGTGAGAGGATTAGTAGGCGATGCCAAAGAGGACTTCCTGCGTGGAGGGTTCTCCGGAAACGATGCAAGTGCCCGGTTCCGGATTGTCCGCGAAAGGAATGCAGCGGATCGTTGCCTTGGTCTCGGTTTTGATCTGATCCTCTACCTCGGCACTGCCGTTCCAGTGCGCCCAAATAAAGCCCCCAGAGGATGCTAGGATTTGCTTGAACTCATCGTAAGATTTTGCCGTCCGGGTTTGCTCGTCCCGGTAGTTCCGGGCGCGTTCCAGCATGTCCGACTGGATGGTGTCGAGCAGTTGGATCACATGGTCCGCAACCCCTGCAAAGGGCACGGATTGTTTGTCCCGGAGGTCTCGTCGTGCGACCATTGCTGCGTTTTTCTGCAAGTCCTTTGGGCCGATTTCCACCCGAACCGGCACGCCTTGCTGAATCCAGTGGAAAAATTTTTCTGCCGGACGCAAGTTGTCACGGTCGTCCACCTTGATTTGCAGGGGATCGAGCGTGCTGGACAATTCACTCCGGAGATTTTCGGCAACCTCCAGAAGTTGCGCCTTGTTTTCGTCGCTAGTGATGATCGGTATGATCACGACCTGCACCGGAGCGATTTTCGGTGGCAAAACGAGTCCGTCGTCATCGCTGTGGGTCATGATCAAGCCGCCGATCATGCGGGTGGAGACCCCCCAACTGGTGGTCCAGACCGGAACCTGCTGGTTGTTGCGATCGAGGTAGGTGATGTCGAAGGCTTTTGCGAAATTCTGTCCGAGGTTGTGCGAGGTTCCAGCTTGTAGCGCCTTGCCGTCCTGCATCATCGCCTCAATGGAGTAGGTCACCAGCGCTCCCGGGAATTTTTCACCTGCCGACTTTTGCCCCGTGATCACCGGAATCGCCAGATACTCTTCCTGAAACTTCCGGTAAATCTCCAGCATCCGCAGCGTCTCCTCCTGAGCCTCCTCNTAGGTTTCATGCGCGGTGTGTCCTTCCTGCCAAAGAAACTCGGAGGTGCGCAAAAACAAGCGGGTCCGCATTTCCCAGCGGATCACGTTGCACCACTGGTTGATCAGCACCGGAAGGTCGCGGTAGCTGTTGATCCACTTCGAGTACATGTGACCAATGACGGTTTCCGAAGTGGGCCGCACGACCAAGGGTTCCTCCAACTGCTTGCCCCCCCCATGCGTCACCACAGCGCATTCCGGACTGAAGCCCTCGACGTGTTCGGCTTCTTTTGCAAAAAAATGCTGAGGGATGAGCAGAGGNAAGTAGGCGTTCNTGTGGCCGGTTTCCTTGAACATCCGGTCCAAGCGGGCCTGCATCGCCTCCCAGATCGCGAATCCGGTGGGGCGGATGACCATGCAGCCCTTGACCGGCGCGTAATCCGCGAGTTGGCCGGCAGCGATGACGTCAAGGTACCACTGCGGGTAATTCTCTTTACGAGGCGTGATGTTCTGAGCCATGACTCCAGAGCTGGTTTTTTACAGGAGGAAAGATGAGACAATTCATGCGATGACGTTACTGACTCTCCGGCTGAAGGACAAGCCCTTTTCTCCGGGAAATAGAGCAGCGGGCAAATTTTCTCTTGCCCATCTTCACCAAGATGCATAGGCTAATATCCAGTTGAGGCGTTGTTGGGAACGAGGAATCCCTGAATCCACGAAGGAGAACGGCTGGTGTTTGGAAAAAAACGAGACGAGACCGTCTCACAGAGTGCCCCCACCTACATAGGCGGGAGCATGAAGATTGACGGAAAAATCTGGGGTCGTCGCCCCATCTGGATCGATGGTGAGGTGACGGGCACCATCAACTGCGAGAGCGAAGTCCTGATCGGCCCCACCGCCAGAGTCAAGGCGACCATCCGTGCGGCGACCATCAAAATCAACGGACAAGTCGAGGGTGAACTCTACGCTTCAGAGCGCATGGAGGTGCTTCCGCAAGGCTTCATTCGAGGAGACCTCACCAACCTGCCCGGTTGCCTCGTGATTCACGAAGGTGGTGTGATCGAGGGTGGTTGTCTGACCGCCAGCAAGGTCGAGGTCAAGAGCATCATGCCGGAAACTCGCCCCAAGCTCTTGGAAACGGCCGCTGCCCAGTCGCCGCAACCCGCCTGACCCTCCTACAAATCGTCCTTCCTGAGTGACTTGGGGCTGAGTTGCCTTGAAGTCGCCACCACTTCCCGTGGTGGAAACGCCAGCATCCGCTCCCGCAGGGGTTCCTTGTATCGAATCGGCATCACGGGAATGATGAGCTTGAATGCCTTGCTCTGCACCTGTAGGTGGACCGACTGCACCGGAAGCCGCGCCCCCTCGATGTTCAGTGTCAAATTCGCCCAGTTGCCCTGAATTTCCACCTGCTTTCCGGATTCCAACAAGCGTTCGGCTGTCCCGTCTTTCCCCGTGAACTTCTTGAGACTCCCCAGCAAGTCACGGGCTGAAAGCAGTTTTCTGCCGTAAACCTGTAATTTTGGATTCCGCACCAGACGGTTGGGGTTCATCGTGAGCGAACTGAGCGCTTCCTCGTGCAAGCTGATCCGGAAGCGCATTCGTCCGGGGTACTGACGATCCTGCTCGTCCACATAGGTCGTGGTCAGTGCCGAGGGGTGGGCCGTGTCCACCACGAAATCTCTCCAAGCGTGATGGGTTTTCATTTCCGGAGTGAGGTACTGCACCTGCATGACATCCACCGGAATTGTGTGTGCGGCCCGGAAGACTTGTAAGATCGCACTGAGTGCTTGCGTCGGTTGCACGAGGTATTGCAGGAACTCTACACGACTCAAAGGCCAAAATCCCACCTGCAACCGCTCGCGAGTTTCCGGAGCAACCCCCATCAACGCCTGAAACCCGATTTTAACGCTCTTGGGGGAGCCGATCAGCACAATCCTGCGCCAGCCGTCCCAGACGGCGCGGGCGTACACGGTTTCCAGCGCCGCGCCTTGGGCCGTGCTGACAAACTCTCCCGGAACCAACTGCTCCATGATGCGCAGCCCGTGCCGCTGCCAGAACAGCGAGGTCCGAGGGTTGCGGGTGTCCACGATCAGGAAAAGCGGGTGGGCCATATTCAATCTCGGTCAGGACTGTGGCGGTTCAGGAGCTTGGCCAGTTCTTGATCGACTCGGTGTTTCATTTCANCCAAGGTGCTTTCATTCCCAATCAGCACATCGGCAAAGGGCTGACGGCGTTCCGGAGGCCATTGGCTGTCCAGTCGTTGCTGGGCGTCTTCGGCAGTCAAACCCCGTTGTGAGGTCAAGCGGCCCATCACAGTCGCCAAGCTCGCTTGCACCACCCAGACCTCTGTGCAAAGCGCAGCCCAGTTGGCTTCCAGTAGCAAGGCGGCTTCCAGAAACACGAGNCGATCCTGCCGAGTTTCGGCGGCGATTTCCGCAGCCTCGTTTGCCATCCGTCCAATCCACGGATGAGAAACCGCGTTCAGCCGCTCAAGCGCTTCCGGATCTGAAAAAACNAGGGTTCCCAAACGNTTGCGGTCGATCTCCCCTGCTTCGTCCAGAATCCCGTTGCCAAAGGCCNCGACCACTTCGGCAAACCCCGGATGCTCTGTCCGCAAGAGCCGATGCCCCAACTCGTCCGCGTTGATCGTAGGAATCCCAGTGGCCGCGATCCATTGGGCCACCGTGCTTTTTCCAGAGGCGATCCCTCCGGTCAAGCCAATCAGCACAGGATCAGACACAAGGAGTCAGCAGTTGAGGGCGAGTGAGTGCAGCGTCAGCTTGTCTTGCGCGGGCGTTGCAGGTAGANTATTCTTAATGCAAGCNTAGCCTGAGNGGGGGCGATGAGCAAGATTTCTGCAAGGAGACCATGACGTTTGCTTTGGTGGGAGAACTGGAATGCGTTTGGGAAGCCCAAGCCCTTTGTGGAGAAGGGCCGCTCTGGATTGAATCTGAGCAGTCGCTTTACTTCCTCGACATCGACGGACAAAAACTGCATCGGCTGGGAGAGGCAAGCGCAGAGCGGCGCACTTGGGAACTGCCAGAGAAAACGGGATGGATTCTACCCCGGAACAACCGTGCAGATTTCGTGGTGGGGTGCAAATCCGGAATGTACTTTCTGGATTTGGAAACCAAGCAGCACACCTTCGCCCTGCTGCCCGATCCGGAATATCCGGAGAACCGCTTCAACGACGCGAAGTGCGACCGCGACGGACGCATCTGGGCCGGACGTTCACACGATCCAGAAACCGAGCAAACGGGCCATTTGTTCCGCATTGATCCGGACCTCTCACACTCCCGCTGGGACGGGCCTTATGTCTGTCCCAACGGACCCGCCCTCAGTCCGGACGACCGCACCCTCTACCATGTGGACACCTTCACGCGTAGCATCTGGGCCTTCGACAAACAGGCTGACGGGATGCTCTCCAATCGTCGGCTGTTCGTCAAACTGACTGAAGCAAAGGAAGGTTTTCCAGATGGACTCACCGTGGATTGCGCAGGGCGGGTTTGGCTCGCCCACTGGGGGGGAAGCCGCATCACCTGCTTTAATCCCCAAGGAGAGCGATTAGGTGTGATTCCCATGCCAGTGCCGCAGGTCACAAGCTGCGCGTTTGGCGGCTCGGACCTCAGTACACTCTACATCACCACGGCGGCCCGCCGCCTCGATTTTGCGGAACACCCGCTCGCCGGAGCGNTGTTTCGGATNCCCACCCAAGCCTCCGGATTTGCCTCTCCGGCCTTTGCTGGTTGAATTGCCAAACGCCCGGACCTCAATTCAGAGTAGATTNGGCAAAGGCGNAGGCNGGCCGTACCCGACACCACCCCCNGCTCCTGTCNTTCCCGTGAAAACGGGAATCCGGAAAGCGCCCGAAAGTCCTCTGGATTCTGGGTCTCCGCTCCGCTCCGCTCGGAATGACAGAATCAGCCCATTGTTTACAACAGAACCACTACGGATCAAGCCGATGAAACGCGATGCTTGACATAGGCTTTGATGACTTGATTGATATGGGTCTGGTAACCTTTGCCCATGTCCTTGAAATGCTTCGAGAATTCAAGAGGGAAGGGCAGAGNCATCTCACTCTTCTGCGAACACCTCCGGATGCAGCGAAATCTCCCCAACTCGTGCCACTGGCCCCCGCATTCGGATGGCATAGCCCGCTTGGATGGTGATGTCGATCCGTCCTCCGGGCATGTGAACGGCGATTTCAGGGTCGCACCAACCAAGGCGGTGGGCCACGCTGGCGGCGGCGCAACTGCTGCTTCCGGAAGCGAGGGTGTAGCCTGCGCCGCGCTCCCAGATTTGGATGCGGATGGCATTACGATCCAGCACTTCGAGGAACTGGACGTTGGTGCGGTTGGGAAACCGTGGTTCGTTTTCCAGCACCTCTCCCCACTCGCACGCCTGCTCCGGAGTCGCCGGGTGTTGCACCACGCAATGCGGATTGCCGATGGTGGCGGCGGTGTAACGCAGTTCCTGACCCAAGACCGTGATCGGCTCATCCACAACTTCCCTCGGTTCTCCAACAACGGGAATCCGGGTGCTGTCGAAGGACACTTTTCCCATTTCAACAACCACCATTCGACCCTGCTCCTGCACCTGAGCTTCGACCCTGCCGCCGGGAGTTTCGATCTGGAACGGCTGAGCTGAGACGGCTTTACAGTCCCACAGGAAGCGGGCAAAGATGCGCAATCCGTTTCCACTTTTTTCCGCCTCACTGCCATCTGGATTGAAGATGCGTAGCGGAAACTGCCCTTGGTCATTGGGGGTTCCCCCCCAAAGGATTCCGTCTGATCCAGCCCCGCGATGACGGTCACAAATCCTGCGGATGGTTTCGGAAGCGGGCAAATTCGGGTGATCTCGTGAATCCAGCACAAGGTAGTCGTTGCCGAGTCCGTGGTATTTCTGGAGTTTCATAGAGATTTCAGGGCTGATGGTCTCGCAAAAAATGAAAAATCACCGCAGAGATACAGAGTGCACAGAGAAAAAATTTTATGAAAATAAGCCTCTGTGCCCTCTGCGCCCCTGCGGTGAAGCAATGTTTTAGGCAATGCTGCGGTTTGCGACCGCATCAGGGTTGGGCCAAGCGCTTGCGGGCGGCTTGGGGAGAGAGTTTCTGCGGCATGAACTGGCCGTTGCTCAAACGCAGGCGCACGCCCTCGCCATCAACGTACATGCGGACAGGTTCCCCCTTGGCGGTCACGGACTCCAACGCATAGGTCGGCTCGCCATCCACGAGGTCCGGAACAACCCGTGAGTTCTTGGGATTTGCCCCGACTTCTGTGAAAAGCGCACGGATACGCTTGAGCCGCCGCTCCAGATTTTCCAACGCCTTACGGGCTTGTTGCGGATTGGCAAATTGTTCAAGCTCGCCCATCCAAAACAGGGCGGTGCCTTTTGCATTTGCGAACAAGAAACGGGCCTCCTGTCCAAATTCTTCCAGCAGTTCATTGATGAGACTTTGCCGCTCGGAGCCTTTTGCATCTTTCAAGCGCAACATCCGGGGATCGGCGTCCTTGATTCCGAAATCGAGATTGAATGATGCCAGCATGGCCTCCAAACCGCCCGATTTAATTTTGGAATTTTCGGGAGAATCAGCGGTCAGGGTCGTGCCCTTGGGATTGAACTTGAGCCGCTTGATCATCTGTGGCGGTT
>PANO01000017.1 GCA_002707655.1 Deltaproteobacteria bacterium | reverse complement strand
AGAAGGTGCTCTTTTTCTTGATGATCGCAAGCTGATTGAAAAGGGAAAATTTCTATTGGACTGACCCCTGCTATGCTTGGGGGATTGGAATGGCACCGGATTGGTGAGAGGCGATGCAGGCGGACATGAAAACCTCCAGACCCCCTCGTAGCGTCCGAAACTGGTGCGACTGGGGAATCCGCGAACTCAAATCCTGCTCGGACACCGCGTGGCTGGATACAGAACTCCTGCTCGCCTTCGTGCGGGGCTGCGAACGTGCGGAGTTGCTATTCCATGAATCTGATATTCTTAGCATTTCTCAAGTCGATCAATTCCAAAAACTGATTGACCAACGCGCCGAGGGCTGTCCGGTCGCCTACCTGCTGGGCACTCAGGACTTCTGGTCGCTCACTCTCCATGTGGCTCCCGGCGTGCTGATTCCTCGTCCGGAAACCGAGGGTGTGGTGGAAGCCGCGCTGCACATGATCCGTCAATCTGGATTCCGCAACCCCGACACTCCGCTGCGCATCGTGGAGTTCGGCACCGGTTCTGCTGCGATTCCTCTCGCTCTCTGCTCTGAAGTGACCGATCTCCGCATTGTCACGGTAGAAAAATCTGCGGAAGCCCTTGAAATTGCCAAACAAAATCTGCACCACCATGACTCCCTGCTCGCTCTACGTAACAATTCGATCACACTGCTTGAAGGCGACGGGCTGGAGGGGCTTGCAGACGAAGGCGAGTGGAATTTGCTGGTGAGCAATCCGCCCTATGTTGCCGAAGGGGACGACGCTCTCGCTCCCGGAGTGCGTCGTTTTGAACCGGAACTTGCACTCTTTGCAGGCGCAGACGGGCTGGATTGTATCCGCTTGTTGTTGAAGGAATCCGTGCGCTTGTTGCGTCCGGAGGGGCGGTTGCTTTGCGAGCTTGGGGCCGGACAGGGCGAGGCGGTGCGGGCATTGGCCGCGGAGATTCCGGAGTTGGAATTTGAGCTGCTGCACCGCGATTTGCAAGGGCACGAGCGCATCTTGCAAGTCCGGCGGCGGGCAGGCTCCAACGATTCCGCAGGAACTTTGCGAGGGCTACAAATCTAGAAAACGCGCTCGCTGCTGCTCGTCCGGAATCAGGCAGGCGTCTTGGGTGCCGAACCAGTGATAGCGATTGCGGGCGACGACATCGTAGCCCCAATCACGCAAGAAACGCGGGATCCAGCGTAGTCCGTTCAGCCATTGCCACGGTGGTTGTAGCCATTGGGCGATGCGCCAAACCGCCTCGCTTTTGGCGTGTGCGCCGTCGTGTTCAACCAGCACCATCGAGTCCAGTTGCGTGGGAACCCGATGCTCACGGAGCAGGCGTTGCCCCAAATCACTCTGCAACGAGGCAAAATGCAAGCGTGTTTCTGATTCATTTTTGAGGATGAACTGGACGGCATGGTTGCAAAGGACGCAGGTTCCGTCAAACAGCAGGACCGGGGTTTCCGGAGCGGGGTCGCTTTGCGCCATGCTCACTCTGCCAACCGTTCGCCAATCCAGCGTTGGGCATCTTGCAGCGAACGGATGCGGTGAGTGTCTTCTGGAAAAGATTGCTGGTCGGTGAAGCGGTTGGAACAAATCAGACAAGCGACTCCTGCGGCCAGTGCGGCTGCGGCTCCTGTTGCGGAATCTTCGATGGCCACCGCTGCCTCTGGCTCCAAGCCAAACTGCTGGAGCGCCGCGAGGTAGCCTTCCGGGTGCGGTTTGCCGTGCTGGACATCATCGTCCGCAACGATCAGCTCGATCAACTGCTGCCAGCCGGTGCGCTCCAAGGCGGTTTCCACGAGCAGCCGTGAACTTCCGGTCACCACCGCCACATGCAATCCCGCTTTCCGGCTCCAGCGCAGCAGCGTTTCAACTTCGGAATTTTCCGGAAGTGGCCGCGAGTGAAACCACTCGTTGACCTGCGCATCCACGGTGTCTACCAGCCATTTTTCTGCGAAGCTGGTGCCAAAGTGCCGATTGACGATTCCTGCGCAGTGGGCGGTGGAGTGTCCCACGAGCAATTCCATGTACTGCGCTTCTGTAAGCTGAATTTGATGCTCCCACAACACCGCATTCCACGCCTGATGATGCCAAGGTTCCGAATCAAGCAGAGTGCCGTCAAAGTCGAGCAGGAGTCCTTGGATTGTCATATCGTCGCCTCAATGATGAAAAAGGCGAAGGCCGGAAAAGGTCATCACCATGCCGTGTTCATTGGCGGCGGCAATCACGGATTTGTCCCGCGCACTGCCTCCGGGCTGCACGACGTACTGCACCCCACGTTGAGCGGCGTGATCGAGGTTGTCCCGGAAGGGGAAAAAGGCATCGGAGGCAAGCGACACGCCCCGGATTTTTCCCAGCCACTCGCGGCGGGATTCTGTGGAAATCGGCTCCGGAGTTTCTGTGAAGAGCGTCCGCCACGCCTCGTGTTCTGACGGGGTCATGTCGCCTTCAAGGTAGGCGATACGGGCATTGGTGCAATCCACCGCTTTCACCTCCGGACGGAACAGCAATTTCTGAACCTGCGGATGTTGCCGCAACCACCAGGTGTCCACCTTGCATCCGGCGAGTTTGATGCAATCAATGCGGCTCTGTTGTCCTGCGCCAATGCCGAGCATCTGGCCATCCTTCGCGTACCCCACCGAATTGGATTGTGTGTACTTGAGCGCAATTGCCGCCAACACTAAATCCCGCGCTACGTCCGGAGGCAGATCCGTCTTTGCGGTGACTCGGTGGCTCAACAGGGTTGCTGCGTTGAGTGGTTGGGCGGAACGTTTTTGCCGGAAGACCACGCCTTGCATCTCCCGGAACTCCTCAGCAAGTGGCGTGTGCAACGGATCGGCTTCCAGCAAAACGTAGCGGCCCAGCTTCTTCGTACTTAAAATTTCTGCTGTGCCTTTCTCAAATCCGGGGGCAATCAGGCCATCCGAAACCAGCGGTTTGATGATTTTTGCAGTCGCCAAATCCACTGGACGGCTGAGCGCGATGAAATCTCCGAAGGAGGAACGCGGGTCGGCCCCACGCGCCCGAACGTAGGCCACAGCGAGGTCCGTGAGTTCCGTTTCGACCACTTCGTAAGTCGCCCGCAACGATTCGTCGAGTGGAACTCCGAGGGCAGCTCCGGCGGGGCTGACATGCTTGAAGGAGGTCGCGGCGGGGAGGTCGAGCACAGCATCAAGTTCCCGGACCAGTGCCCAGGCGTTGAGCGCGTCCAGCAGGTTGATGTAGCCCGGTTGCCCGTTGACAATGCGGAAAGGCAGCGGCTGGCCCTCCATGCTGAGGATGGCAGCGGGTTGCTGGTCCGGATTGCAGCCGTACTTGAGATCGAACTGCGGGAGGTAGGTGCGGATGATACTCATGCTCCCAGCATAGCAAAGCAGATGGGAGAGCCAAGACGCTTCCGTGCTTCCGGAGAGTTTTGCCGTCTGTCCCTAGGAAAAAATCCGAGGCTTCAGTCCCACTTGGGAACTTGATTGGAAAAGGCGGCTTTGGGCTGAGTGGGCGAGGCGGATTTTTTCGTGGAACGTCTAGTCGGTTTGGCCAAGGGTTTGGTCTGGGACGGAGTGTTGGAGGCCGACATCGCTTTTTGCGCATCCGATTTGGATTGTTCCAGACGCTGGCGGGCCTTGCGGATGCTCAACAGATCTTGGTATCGGTTGTAGTATTTGTCTGCCAAGTCCGTGCGAGAGAGTTTATGATATGCCAGTGCCATGTTATAGTAAGTGTCGGCGTGATCTGGACGCAGCTGCTCCACGCTTGTGAAAGCGTCAATGGCCTCCGGGTAGTTGCCGATGTGGTAGTAGGCGAGTCCAAGGTTGTAGTGAAATTCCGGAGTTTCGTCGTTGAGGCTGATCGCCCGCAGGTAATTCCAGACCGAGGTGGAGTAATCTCGACGATTGAGTGCGAGGTTGCCCGCCTGGAAGTACTGGAGCGCTGAGCGTGGCTCCGGTTCTGGTGTGGCACTGCATCCAAAACTCAGCAAGACCCCGAGGGCCACGAGCAGGAGGATGAGCGGACGCAACCGCTTCTTTTGTGGATTCGCCACTTTTGCTTGCCGCTTGCATGGCGGAGTCATGCGAGAACTGCCTGAAAAAGGTTTGTGCTTCTGAAACCAGTGCAAGTTATGCATTTTCCGTACTCACGTCTCATCTCTCACGCCTCGGTCGGCTTACTGCTGGCCTTCACCCTTTTGTTCTTGGGGGAATCCGCCTTGCTGCCACCGCCGTTGCACGCCCAGTCGATTGCGGACTTGGACGAAAAAGCCCGGAGGCTTGAGCGCGAGCGCAAGCAGTTCGTCAAGGAACTCGAAACCCTGATGACCGCTGCAAAGGGTGCCGGCTTCGGCGAGGATGAGTTGAAGGCGATCACGCTTGACCGCAAGGGCAAGACCATCGTGGTCTGGGAGTTTCTGGAGCAGGAGCGCATCCGGGAAAAGCTGCGGGCGGGACGCAAGTTCAAGCCCCGGGATCGCTACCTCACCGTGCTGGATGTCACCAATGAACTCCAATCGCGGGAAAGGCTGCAACTGGAAGACCTTCAGGAACGCACCGTCTTCACGGGAACAGAGGAGAAGTGACTCGGCAGGTCGCCGTCGGAGGACCACAGCGAGGCTGCGGCAAAACGCTGCTGGCCTTGGGACTGCTCCGGCTGCTGAGCAAACGTGGCAAAAACGCTGCTGCGTGGAAACCGGTGGACACGGGATGGTTGCAGTACAACGCTGACGATTTGCCCAGCGATGCTGAACGATTTCAGGCCTGCGCTGAACTTCCGGAACACATCAGCCTGCTCAATCCCTACCTCTTCAACAGCACTCTTCCTCCCCAGCTTGCGGCCCAGCGCGATGGTGTCCGGATTGTGGAGAAAACGCTGGCGGAGCGGCACTTGTTGTTGAGCAAACGTTATGCGGTGTTGCTCAGCGAATTGCCTCCGGGAGTGAACACACCGCTTGCCGAAGGACTGACCGTGCAAACCCTGCTGAATCACTGGACCCCAACCGTCTGCTGGGTCACGGATTTCTCGGAACCTGCGGTAGAGCAAACCCTGCTGGCGATTCCACAACTGCAAGCTTCCGGATGCGAAGTCTGTCTTTGGCTCAATAATCGTGATGACGAACGGGACGGCGACTTGATTCAGTTTCAGTGGTTGCGTCTGGAGGAAACCTTGGGGCTGCAGGCGTGGGGGATGATGCCCTACTTTCGCAACGGGCTTGAAGATGTGGAGGTGATTGCCGAGGCGCTGGAATCCCAGCTTGAACCGGAACGAATGCAGGAGTTCGAAGCGTGGCAGGCGACCTGAAATTGATTGGTGTGGCCGGTGGCTCTGGCTCCGGAAAAACGCTCTTTAGTAATCTGCTGGCGCGACGTTTGCCCAAAGCAACCATCCTGTCGTTGGATCAGTACTACCTCAACAGGCCCGACGGTGTTCCTAACGAAAAACACGACTACGACATCCCTCCGGCGTTCGACTTTCGGCTGTACCGCCAGCACTTCGATGACCTGCGGCAAGGCAAACCCATCCGGATGCCACAGTTCGATTGGGAGTCCGGAAAGCGCAAGCGCGAGACCGTGCGGATTGCACCGGGCAATTATCTGATCCTCGAAGGGTTGTATATTCTCATGCACGCCAGCCTGCGGGGCCTGCTGAGCTATTCGTTCTTTCTGGAAAGCCCTCCGGATGTGGCGGTCGTCCGGCGCTGTCTGCGGGATGTCCGAGAGCAGGGGGTGACTGCGGAATACAGCCTTAATCAGTACCTGACTTTCGTGCGGCCCGCCTATCTTGGCTTTGTCCAGCCCACCAAACAATTTGCAAATTTGGTGATCGAGAATGGTCCCAACAGCCGACTCGACTATTTCGCAGACCGTTTCCTTCAACAGCACCCACTCTGAACCATGGACATTGCCATTCGTTACTTCTGGATTTTCCTGATCACCAGCAGTGTTTTACTGGCCTTCTCTTTCTGGGCCGTCGAGCAGTTTCCCACCACGCAACCCACACACAATCTTGCGAAGCAGGAGTCGGAATCAATTGCCGTCAACCTGCCCTCCAAAAACCGCTACGAACGTTGTGTGGAACTGCGGACGGACTGGATACTGGCTTACGGATTCAGCACCCCGGCACCCGTGCGCTTCAACCTGCACTACCACGACCGCTCGGATCACCGCCCGATTCCAGAGCAGGAGCTTACTCAGTTCGAAGGGGAGTTCACTGCTGAACAAGCGCAAGTGTACTGCTTGCAGTGGGGCAACGCCGGAAAGGGTCCGGTGCGGTTGGAGTATTGGTTTGAGGTGAAGAAGCCCGGTAGTTGAATCAAGGTGCCTGAGCAGGTTTGACTCGCAGTGCCAGCAGCGAAGATCCTACAGCCACGACCGCAAAACCGAGCAACACGAGAAAGCCCTGAGCCACCTGCTCGTAACCGCCCACCGTAGCGACGAGCGACCCGCCCAGCACTCCAAACCCCAATTGCAGCGCCCCGGTGATTCCGGATGCGCTNCCCCCTAGCCGACCGGCAACGGCAATCGCGCCCATCGTGCCATTGGGAATCACCATTCCTGCGGACAGGCCGAAGACCACGCAGGGGAGGGCCAGCATGATCGGGGTGCGCTCCGGGTACTGTGAAACCCCAAGCAACAAACTGGACGCCAGCAAGCAGATGAAACTCCCGATCAGCATCATGACCTCAANCCCAAGTTTTGGGGTGAACTTTTTGGTGCAGAGGTTCCCAAACATGTAGCCCACCGGGGTCATTGCAAACCAGAATCCCGTTTCTCCCATTCCCACCCCCAGCCGTGCGTATTCGTAGGGAAGGAAGCCAATGAAGCTGAAGAAAATTCCCGTGCTGCACGATGAGGCAAGTGCAAACGTGAGGAAGATTGGATTCATAATCAACAACCTGTATTCACGGGCCAGTTTTGTGGCTTTGAGTTGTCCCAACGGAGTGAGGTTGGTTTCCTGAAGGAAGCATTCCACCATCACGAGCGTCACGGCTCCAATGATGGCAATGATGAGCATTGCTCCGCGCCATCCGAGGACTTCGCTGATCAAGCCCCCGGAAATGAAACTGAGGATCGGTACAATCGCCATGACCGCCGTGATTGCTCCAAACGCTGCTGCTGCTTCTGAGCGTTCATAGGAATCGTTGATGATGGCCCGCACGATGGACGGAGACGCCGCTCCTCCAAGTCCCTGAAACACTCGTGCGGCAATCAGCCACTCCATGCTCATGGCCAAGGCTCCCATCACGCCTCCAACGGCATAAAGCACAAGTCCGAGGATGAGGGGAACCTTGCGTCCATAACGATCAGAGAGCGGTCCGTACACCAGTTGCGAGAGCGCGACCGAGGCAAAGTAGCCGGAGAGCAAAAGTTGGGTCAGCGAGTCGCTAACCTGAAAATCCTCGGCGATGACTTTCAGGGTTGGGGAAATGATGGTGATGCCCACGGTTCCACATCCCATCGTGAGCACAAGGAGCCAAAGCGGAGGTTTTTGGGCAATGGGGCGGGGATTGGGTGGTGTTTGCAAATTTAGAATCCATGATCGTTTTAGGGTTGGAAGATCCGCAGGCTTCACAAATCATTGTTCCTGAAGATGGCACTCTTCGCAAGCATCGCCTTGCTTGTGCCGCTGATTTTGGGTTGAATACACAAGGTTCAGCTTGCGGGGCAATCTCTTCTGGAAGCTGGATTGTGGGCGAAAGTGGTGGAATTGGTAGACACGCCAGATTTAGGATCTGGTGCCGCAAGGTGTGGGGGTTCGAGTCCCCCCTTTCGCACCAGCATTTTTCCAAACAGAAGATCGGTTTTCAGTAAAATTTTGACTGCGAGATCAACACCTTCTGAAGAGGTTTCATGAGTACGATGACTGTCGAGGCCTATGACGGCTGAGGCAGGGGCATCGGAAGAGAAGTCACGCAAAGCGGCAGAGACGCTTGCAACTAACGAAAACCGCTTTAATCGGCTCGAGAACCTTACGAAAGGGGAGTGTTCCGCAGTTTGCCGTGATCTCGTCAAGTTTAGGGTGGACATCATTCAATCAATTGCTGTCATGCTGCTTTTGCAAACCGGACTGATCGCTGTACTTGTGAAGCTGCTCTGATTCTCATTTCACCCCAATTTTTCCAACACCCCCACAAAGCAAATCACCATGACCGCATGTATCACGGGTTGGGCGCACACGCGTTTTGGACGCCTAGACGGCGAGGATTCGGAATCGTTAATTGTTCGGGTGGTCCGCGAGGCCATTGCGGACGCGAACTTGGAAGCAGAGGCCATCGATGCCATCTACCTCGGCACCTTCAACGCTGGCATGTCTCCGCAAGAATTTCCGGGGGCCTTGGTTTTACAAGCAGACGATGCTCTGCGCTTCAAACCCGTGACGCGGGTGGAAAACGCCTGCGCGACCGGCTCGGCGGCAATTTATCAGGGACTCAACGCGATCAAGTCCGGGAGCACCCGTCACGTCCTCTGCGTGGGCGTGGAGAAGATGACCGCCTGTGACACGGCGACCGTGGGCAAGTCGCTGGTGCGGGCATCCTATGTGGCCGAGGAAGCCCGTGAGGGCATGACCTTTCCGGGGATTTTCGGCAAGATCGCACAAGGCTACTTTCAACGCTACGGGGACCAAAGCGATGCGCTGGCAATGATTGCCGCCAAGAATCACAAGAACGGTTCGGTCAATCCNCTTGCGCATGTCCAAAAAGACTTGGGCTACGAGTTCTGCCGCAATCCGTCGGACAAGAATCCGTTTGTCGCACCGCCCTTGAAGCGCACAGACTGCTCGATGATTTCCGATGGCGCGGCGGCGTTGGTGCTCTCGGTTCCGGATGCCTCCAAAAACGCGAAAAAGGCGGTCATGCTCCGGACCACCATGCAAGTCAANGATTTCCTGCCCATCTCNCGGCGGGACATCNTCAGCTTCGAGGGGCCGAAAGTCGCGTGGGCACGNGCTTTGGAGGATGCCAAACTGGGACTGGACGACCTCTCGTTTGTGGAAACCCACGACTGCTTCACCATTGCGGAGTTGATCGAGTACGAAGCGATGGGCTTGACCGAAGCCGGGCAGGGAGCGCGAGCCGTGCAGGAGGGCTGGACGCAAAAGGACGGTAAGCTGCCGGTCAANCCGTCCGGTGGACTCAAGGCCAAGGGGCATCCGGTGGGAGCGACGGGCGTTTCCATGCACGTCATGGCGGCAATGCAACTCACAGGAGAGGCCGGAGGTTGTCAGGTGGATGGCGCCGAATTGGGCGGAGTCTTCAACATGGGCGGAGCAGCGGTCGCCAACTATGTCTCGATTCTGGAACCGTTGCGTTAGAGTGGGGTCATGATCAGTGCCATGAACTTGGGTCGGTTGNTNTCGGACACCGCCCGGCTGGATCCCGACGAAATCGGCCTGATCCACGGAGAGCAATCGTGGACGTGGGCCGAGTTGGATACCCGCGCCAATGCCTTCCGGGACGCACTGCACACCCTTGATGTGAAAAAGGGCGACCGGGTGCTGGTGCAGTCCCGCAACAGTCGAGAACTGATCGAAAGCTTGTGGGGCATCTTCAAAGCCGGCTGTGTTTGGGTGCCCGCCAACTTCCGACTCACTCCTCCGGAAATTGTCTACCTCGCCGAAAATTCCGGGGCGCGGGCCTTCCTGTTTGAACATGAATTCTGTAGACATGCCGAAGCGGCCAAATCAGCAAGTGTCGGACTTCAGCACCTCATCGTTGCCGGAGGATCANACGACGGAGCCGTCACCTACGACGAGTTGGTGGCGNCCCACAAGGGGGCAGCACGAACCGAANTTCCGGTCGCCTACGAAGACCCCTGCTGGCTGTTTTACACCTCCGGAACGACCGGGAGGCCCAAGGGTGCGACACTGACGCATGGACAGTTGGCCTTTGTGGTCAACAACTTTGCCGCCGATTTGATGCCCGGACTCAACAAGGACGATGCTTCGCTGGTGGTTGCCCCACTCAGTCACGGGGCGGGTTGTCACTATTTGCCGCAAGTCGCACGGCGTGCCAAAACGGTGCTGCTGTCCGGACAAGGATTGGATGCCGAAGAGGTCTGGCANCTGGTGGAAAAGCAGCGCATTTCCAACATGTTCACCGTGCCGACGATTCTCAAGATCATGGTTGAGCATCCGGCAGTGGATCAGTACGACCATTCCTCGCTGCGCCATGTGATCCACGCCGGAGCGCCGATGTATCTGGAGGATCAGAAAACCACGCTGAAAAAACTNGGCCCGGTGGTGATCGAATACTACGGTTTGGGCGAGGTGACGGGTAACATCACGATGCTGCCTCCGGAACACTACATCGTTGATGAGGACAACCCCAATATGCGTCCGGGCACCTGCGGCCTGCCTCGGATGGGCATGGAAATCGGCATCCGCAGCCCGGAAGGACATATGCTCGCGCCGGGTCAGCAGGGAGAAATCTGCGTAAAAGGACCAGCAGTGATGACAGGATATTGGCAAAACGATAACGCAAATGCGGAAGTTTTCAAGGACGGCTGGTTCCTCACCGGAGATTTGGGGCGCGTGGACGAGGCAGGATTTGTGTACATCACCGGACGCGCCAAGGANATGTACATTTCAGGTGGGGCCAATGTCTATCCACGTGAAATCGAGGAGGTGTTGCTCACGCACCCCGGTGTTTCCGAGGTCGCNGTCTTGGGCGTTCCTGATCCCAAGTGGGGGGAATCTGGAGTGGCCGTGATCGTCTCAACAGAGGAAGAGGCGAGTGCGGAAGAACTGTCTGGGTTCCTACAGGATCGGCTGGCCCGCTACAAACAACCGCAGTGCTATTTTTTCTGGGATGAACTCCCCAAGTCCGGTTATGGCAAGGTGCCCAAACACCTGATTCGCACACAGTTGTACGAAAGGGGNGATCTGGACAAGGAGGCTGGACCGTGAATGCGNCTCAGGCGGCAAAACCCTTCCGAATCAGCCTGATTTTTATTGGAGGNTTGCTGATTCTTGGCCTGGCCGCTTGCACACCGACTCCGAGTTCAAACACCACTCTGCACTACCCCACCGAGATTGCTCAGCATATCCGGGAAGTCTGCACCCTCGTTTTTCAGGAGCCGTACTGGGAATACGTTTCGCCCTCTCGCAAGCGCAGACTGCTGCGCTTCCAAGTGGAATCGTGGGGCATTGTCGCCGTTTTTGCTGATCAACGGTCCTACCAAGTACCCCTGCCAACCCACCTGAGGGTTGGCGAAACCTACTCGTGCAATTTTGGCTCTGGAGTGACCCCNTGCGCCTCCAAGACGGATTGGGATTCGCGCTGTGAATTCGATCCAGATCGNCGTCCCGACCGTTTNGGAAGCTAAGCGTGGACAAACTCTCCAAGCGGGCACAGCGCTTCTACCACCGCAANCCAACCGCCTACCGGGAACTTCAGGGCATCAAGGAGCNGGGCACCTTGCCGTGCCCAAAATGCCGGGCGGAGGTTGCGCTGGGTTCCCGGATTTGTCCGGAATGCGGGGTGGAATTGCGGTTGCCGTGGTGGCGCAGGAAAACCGTCTGGACGCTGGCGGTGTTGGGAGTGCTGGGCATGGTCGGCGGACTGGGCGCGTGGTGGTGGTCGCTGCGCGTCCCGGAATGCGGGGATCCGGTCACTGCCGAATTGCTGAGCCTCGCCTTTGACGATTCCGCCTTTGCGTTGGATCACANGATTTCCCTCGCCAGTGTGTTGGCGAGCGGAGAGCATCCCGGAGCAAAANCTCCACAATCCCGCAAGTGCTACGGCATTTTGCTCTTGAGCGACAAACAGGAGTGGGAGGTGGACTACCGACTGGATCGGGATGTCGCCGGATTCTGGCAGGTGCGCTTTGCACGGAGGGAGTAGCGACGGCGACGGCAAGCACCTCCCCTCCGGATCATTGAGGGTTTTAGGGAGTCGTGACCATGTCACGATAGTGTTGCAACAGTTCNGGATACTGGATCAACTGTGCGACCAGCGAGGCTTCCATGTGCAGGCCCCAGACACCTTGGTTGACCATGTGCCGGACGATTTTGCGGGCTTCGATTTCAATCTGTGCGGACATTCACGCTCCGTGAAATGTGGGTTTCGTCGAGTAAAGNTGCGGGGGTGGTCCCCGCATGAACTTAGAGCAAGGGCTGTTCCACGAAGCATGGCGCGGAACGGAATTTTTCAGGAAGCGNCCCAGCGGNGGAAATCGCCCCCAGTGGGTTCCTGAAANACNCGCAGGTCAAACTCCGGGATGATCGCCAACAGGTGATCAAAGATGTCGGCCATGATGCCCTCATACGTTGCCCATGCCGTGTCATTGCTGAAAGCATAAATCTCGATCGGCACCCCCTGCCCGTCTGAGGGCAACTGCCGCACCATCAGCGTCATCTCTTGGTGAATCTTGGGNTGGTNGCGCAGGAANCCCTCGANGTAGGCNCGGAAGGTGCCAAGGTTGGTGAGNCGTCGNCGGTTGGNGGGNATTCCGGANTCNGGATTTNNNNCGTTNAANTCCTCGACTTCCTGATTTTTGCGGGCGATGTAGTCGGCGATGAAACGGATTTTTGCAAAGCGCCCCAGCATTTCTTCATCGCAGAAGCACACACTGTGAACGTCGATGCGCACCGAGCGTTTGAGGCGGCGACCTCCGGACTCGTTCATGCCCCGCCAGTTGCGGAAGGCTTCGCTGATGAGGGCGTAGGTTGGGATCGTGGTGATCGTCATGTCCCAGTTCTGCACCTTCACCGTGTTAAGTCCCACCTCCAGCACGTCTCCGTCCGCGCCGTACTGTCCCATCTCGATCCAGTCTCCGGGGGCGATCATGCGATTCGCGATGAGTTGGATGCCCGCGACAAACCCCAGCACCGTGTCCTTGAAGACGAGCAACAGCACCGCCGTGAGGGCGCCGAGTCCGCTGAGCAGGTAGAGCGGAGTTTTGTCGAGTGCGATGGCGATGACAAACACACCTGCGATGAAATAGAGCAGCAGCTTGAAAACCTGCACGAAGCTCTGTCCCGGAATGCGGTGGGCGATTGGGAGACCCCGATAGACGTCATGAAGCGTGTTGACGACTGCGTCCAGTGCAAAGGCGAGCAGCAACACCATCACGATCTGGAGCAGCCCCCGTAGGACCACGAAGGGTAGGGATTCGGTGGGCAGGGCCAACGGGAGGGTGATGAAGAGCACGACAAAGGGCGTGAGTCGCGCTGTCCTCCGGAAGACTCCATGCTGCAAGAGCAGGTCGTCGCGCTGATTGCGGGTGCGCTTGATTAAACTCCGGATCGCCCGCACCACCCCGCGCTGCGCCACAAGGTGCGTGACCCACGCCAGCAGCACAAGGACGAGCAACCCCAAGCCCTGCGCCACCGCTAACACGACGGATTCCGGCAACTCCTGCACTCGCAGCAAATTTTGAAACCAGTAGGTGATGGGGCCTTGCATCATGGGTTGGGTTGCTGAGCCTGCTTCTGCAAAGACAGCATTGCAGTTTCTGCCGGAGTGGTCAATGTTTCCTGTACTCTCTGGTTGGATGAGGTAGTCTGTGGTTTTCCTCACACTCAAGGAACTCCCGGATGAGCGCCCCGAAATGCAACATGTACGACGACGGCAATGGCATAAGAAAATGACGGCATGAGTGATCACCCTGCTATAGCACTGTACTGAGCATGTCCAACCGCCCCATCTGGCTGCTTGCCCTTGCCGAAACCTTGGTTTGGGCTGGGTTGCTCTACCTCTTCCCCGCCTTGGTGGTCCATTGGGAAACGGACCTCGGCTGGTCAAAAAGCGCACTCTCTGCGGCGTTCACCTCCGCAGTGATCGTCTCTGCATGCACGGCTCCGTTGGCAGGTCATCTGATTGATCAAGGCCACGGGCGAGCCATGTTGGTCGGATCGGCGTTGCTTGGCGGAGTGACGATTGGAACCATCGGCCTGATTGAGCAATACCGATTCTTTTTCGCGGCTTGGCTGGTGGTGGGATTGGCGATGTCAGGCTGTCTTTACGAACCCTGCTTTGCGTTTGTGACCCGGATTCGCGGAGCAGAGGCCAAACGTGCGATCACGCTGATCACCTTGGTGGCGGGCTTTGCCGGAACCGTCTCGTTTCCAACTGCAAACCTCGTTGCCGGCTGGGTGGGCTGGCGAGGAGCCACCACCACCTTCGCGGTGTTGATTCTGCTGGTGGCAGTGCCGTTGTTCTGGATTGCAACCGGAGCAGAAAAAACTACGGGAAATCTTGAACGACTGGAGCAGGAGACACCGTCAAAAGGTCCACTGAAAACCGCCCTCGCCAAAACGGAATTCTGGCTGCTCACCTGCGCCTTCACGAGCATCTCCGTCGGACACGGTTTCCTCATTTTTCACCTGCTGCCGTTGTTGGCGGAGCGCAATGTTCCCGTCGGGCTTGCGGTCTTGGCGGCCTCCTTGATCGGCCCCATGCAGGTGGCGGGACGGCTGGCGATGATGTTCGCCGAGCGGCATGTCTCCATGAACACCGTCTGCGCCACTTCGTTCCTGTTCATCCTTGTGGGGGTCCTCGCCCTCGTTTTCGCAGCTGCAAGTCCGGCGTTGGTCTTTGTCTTCGTTGCGGTCCACGGCTCCGGTTATGGCGTGACGAGCATCACCCGTCCCGTCGTGACAGCTAACATTTTAGGACGTGAAGGTTTTGGGAGCATCAGTGGGGCGATGACGGTCGGGTACATGGGAGGGTTCGCGCTGGCCCCCTTGCTGGCCTCACAGCTTTGGCAGTGGGGGGGCTATGATCTGGTGCTGGAAACCGCCCTGATGATTATCCTGCTGGGATTCATCGCCTTTTTGCTCGCGCTGTTCAACGTCCGGCAAAAGCACACACACCTCTCGCGTCCTAAAGCTTCGTGCTCGGACGGGCACTGACGGCCTCATGCCATCGTTGTGCATTTTTGGCGTCTTCCGGAAGCTGTAGCTTGCGCCACTTGGCAAAGTCCACCAGCACGAGCAGGTCAATGTCGGCCACCGAGAAAGTTTCTCCCGCGACAAACGGCTTTTCGCCAATCAGAGCATCCACCCCTTCCAGAAAGTGCTGCAAGCGCACCTTGCCACGTTCGGCGAGTTCCGGAATCTGCTCGTACCCAAGCGGTCCAGTCAGGGCACGGCCCTTCATTCTAGAAGCGGAGTTGCGCAGTAATTCGGCCATTGCGAAGAATCCGTCAATCTCGATGCGCCACTGCAAATCCGCAATCACGCCCTTTTCCTGTGGAGTGGTGCCCAGCAAAGGAGGTTCCGGACACTCCGCCTCAAGGTAGTTCCAGATGCCCGCAGTGCTGTTCAACCGCGTGCCGTCGTCCAACTCCAGCACGGGCACCGTGCAGTAGGGGTTGATCGCCTGGAACTCCGGACCCAGTTGCTCTCTGGAACCCAAATCCACCTGCACGGTTTCAATGTCCAGTCCTTTTTCGGCGATGAAGATTCGCGCCCGTCGGGGCGAGGGGGCCGGTTGGCAATCGTAGAATTTCATGAGTTTCTCTAATGTGTTTAGTGGTAGAGTAAATTCGGCAGCAGCAGGACATATCCNGGAGCGAGCACGANGATCAGCAACCGGANGATGTCCACGCACCAGATCAGCCTCTGAAGGGTAGAACGATAACAGTGTCTCAGCAAAATTCAATCCTGAAGTTGCTGGTTGAACNCCACTGGAAATGCTGTTATTTCTATAAAATCGGTTTTGCTGGACCTCAGCTCATCATTTGCACACCTCCTGAATTCATTACTGGAAATGCCAAAAATCAATCCCAAGCGTCTGCTGACCGATTTGCAGCGACTTCGCGAACATGGAGCTTGCGGTTCCGGAGTGGTCCGTCCCGCGTTCTCTGCCCAAGACATGGAAGCCCGCAACTGGCTGAAATCCCGTTACCAACAAGCAGGTTTGGACACTACGATTGACGGAGTGGGCAACGTCTTTGGACGCTCAAAAAACTCCGGCCCTGCTCTGNTGATCGGCTCTCATTCGGACACCCAACCNACAGGCGGTTGGCTTGATGGAGCCTTGGGGGNGATTTACNGACTGGAAGTGGCCCGTGCGTTGTCCGAAGCTCCGGAAACGGCGGNTTTAGCGGTGGATGCGGTTGCTTGGCAAGACGAGGAATCGCGCTATTACAGCTCGTTGGGAAGCCGCTCGTTTGCAGGCAAGCTCACTCCAGAACAAGAAGCGGGCGTGACCGACAAGCAGGGGTTTCCACTGTCAGATGCCATCGCAAAGGCGGGGTTGAGCCAGATTCCACGCCAGCACCTTGATCCGGATCGCTATGTCGGGTTCCTNGAAGCGCACATCGAGCAAGGCCCCCACCTTGAAGAAGACGGTAAGAAACTCGGAATTGTNACCGACATCGTTGGTCTGTATGGAACGGTGTTCAAAATCCGGGGGCAACAAAACCATGCGGGTACAACGATGATGTCCGGAAGGAAGGACGCCGCCGNTGCCCTTTATGCGTTGGCCAACGCCATCAACGAAGAATTTCCGAAAACCGCAGGCGACCGCTCCGTCTGGACGATGGGGCGGGCCGTGATCCATCCCGGTGCTGCTTCGATTATTCCCGGTTATGCCGAACTGGAATTGCAGTTCCGGGATCGTTCCAGCAGGGTGCTGGACTCTTTTGCTGAAACTGTTCAACGACTCGTTGTCGAACTCAATGCACGAGNTGGCGCACAAATCGAAACAGAACTCGCCCGTGAGAAAATCCCGCCAGCGCCAATGGACGAGGGTTTGCAGTCTCTCCTGATCCAAGCCGCCGAAAAAAACGCAGCGGGAAAGTGGGTAAAAATGCCGAGCGGGGCGTTCCATGATGCTGGAGTGCTGCACGACGTAATGCCCTGCGCCATGCTCTTCATTCCTTCCATCGGCGGCGTCAGCCACGACTTTGCCGAAAACAGTCATGACGAGGACATCGTCATGGGGTGTCAGGTGCTCGCCGATGCCGCAACCTTGATCTTGCAAAACCTCTGAACCTCAACCTNCTTGTANCACCTTCATGGTCACTCCNAAAGACATCGAAGCCGCACATTTNCGTATTGCCCCCCACCTCCATCAAACTCCAGTCCTCACCAGTCGTAGCCTCAATCAACTCGCCAATGCCGAATTGTATTTCAAGTGCGAGAACTTCCAGCGGGCNGGATCGTTCAAGTTTCGCGGGGCCACCAANACNCTGCGGCAGTTGGACAACGCAGCCTTGACAAAGGGGGTCGCCACCACCTCTTCCGGAAACCACGGNGCCGCCCTCACACTGGCCGCGTCCCTGCAAAATGCCCATGTCACCGTGGTCATGCCCCACAACACTCCGGCGGTGAAGGTCGAGAATGTGAAACGCTACGGCGGTGAAATCGTCTTTTGCGAGCCAACCCACGAATCCCGGGAAGGCACGCTCTCCCAACTGGTGGAACGGAGCGGGGCGACCGTGGTGCATCCCTACAACGACGAGCGCATCATTGCCGGGCAGGGCACCGCCGCGTGGGAGTTGCTGACGGCGCATCCGGATTTGGACGCCATCGTTGCTCCGGTGAGCGGGGGNGGGCTGTTGAGCGGGACTTTGCTTGCTGCCCAAGGCAAGAATCCGAAAATCCGGGTTTACGGCGCGGAACCCTTGGAGGCGGATGACACGATTCGCTCCCTAGAGGCAGGCCGCATTGTCCCGAACCTGAGTGTGGACACCATCGCCGACGGCCTGCGGGCACAGATCGGCCCCCTCACGTTTCCCATCATCCAGCAGCACGTCACCAAGGTGCTGCCGATCACGGAAGACGAGATCATCGCCGCGATGCGCCTGCTCTGGGAGCGGCTGAAGATCATCGTGGAGCCGTCGGGCGCCGTCCCCCTCGCCGCCGTCCTCAAGCGTCCCGAAATCTTCTGCAACCAAAAAACCGGCCTCATCCTCTCCGGAGGCAACACGGACCTCGACTCGCTGCCGTGGAGTCGGTAGTCCCGGCCTCATGCAATCTCATCGTGGTTGGATTCACCCTCACCCACGTCCGGTCCTGCATTCTGTCCCATGCAAGTCGGGGAGGCTTCCCAATCCGCTTCGCCAAATACGACCTTTCTCCTCAACAGATTGCCAAATGATTGACCGTGATCGGCAGCATTTGGAGGCGGCAAGGTCATTCTCGGTGGGGCGGTGGGGCGAGGACGCGGTTGCGACTTTTCACGGATTCGGAATAGACGCTGTAAATGCCCGCGCAAGCGATCAGGGCAATGCCACACCACGCAAACAGGTCAGGCCAGTCCTGAAAGAGGAACACGCTCCAGAAGATGGAAAGGGGTAGGGCGACATATTCGAACGGAGCCACGAGTCCGGCTTCGGCCTGTCGGTAGCCCTGACTAACGAGGTAGCCGCCGATGCCACTGAGCATCCCGGCTCCGGCCATGATCCACAAATCCTGCACAGTGGGCACCGTCCAGGCCCGGAAGAGAAAATCCACCGTGGGGTTGTCCGGGTTGGCATAGCGGCCATCTCCGAAGACAAGGCCGATCCCNCCGCTGACCACGACGAAGGTGAGTTGGATGTAAAACGCCATCGTGGACGCCTTGTCCTGCTTGCCGATCAGCCGTGTCGTGATCTGCACCAAAGCGTAGGCCGTCGCAGCAGCCACAGGCAGCAGGCTCACCCACCGGAAAACCTCTGCTCCGGGCCGCAGCACCACAATTACCCCGCTCAAGCCGATAGCCACTGCCCCCCAGCGGGAAGCCGCAACCCGCTCCCTCAACAGCAGCACCGAAAAAACCGTGATCAACAACGGTGCCACAAAGAAAATCGCCGTTGCCTCTCCCAAGGGCAAGGTGGCGAGTCCGGTGAAGAAACAGAAGTTGGCAACCACAATCCCCAAACCCCGCAGGACATGGAGCAATAAACGCCGGGTGCGCAGGTGTCCATAGCTTCCTTCCAAAGGGACAAAAATCAGCAGAGTCAGCACGAGCGCGACGCTCGCTCGCGTCAAGATGATCTGGTGCAAAGGATAGCTGCCACTGAGCCACTTGATCGCCGAATCTTGTGTCGTGAACGAGATCATCGCTCCGATGACACAACAGATGCCCAGCAAGTTGGGAGAGTTGGCAAATAAGTTTCGCAGCTTGGACATGAACGNTTTGGAAACAAAGCANTGGGAGCATGGTGCCGGACTGATCAAAAACCCCTTGCAGCATCCTTGCAGAAAACCGTTGGCTTTGAAACCTTGTGTCGCTCGATGGACCCCGGAACAAGCAGAGATNCTTGCGAATTGTTAGCACTCTGCTATAGTGAGTGCTAAAATTCAATCATGATCCCAAGCGAGGTTTTATGAATTCCCAGAAACTCACGCAGAAATCGGTGGCCGCGCTCGAAGCGGCCCACGCTGAGGTGGTGCGGCGCAAGCATTCGGAACTCACCACGCTGCATTTGCTCCACGCCTTGGTCACACAAGAACAGGGATTGGTGCCGCGCCTGCTCGACAAACTGNATGTGGAGGTCCACAACTTCAGCCGCAATTTGGAAAATGAACTGGAACGACTACCGACGTTTTCCGGAGCAAATCTTGGACAGGTCTCAGCTTCCGGAGATTTCAACCACGCGCTGGTGGCCGCAGAGGACGAGGCCAAGCGGCTCGACGATGAGTATGTCAGCGTGGAGCATCTGCTGCTGGCTTTGCTCAAGCAGCGCAAATCCCCTGCCGAGCGGCTACTCACGGAGGCCGGGGTTTCGCGGAAAGACCTGCTTGCCACACTCAAGGAACTTCGTGGTGGGCAGCGGGTGACAAACCAGAATCCGGAGGAGACTTACGAGGCACTGGAGAAGTACGGCCTCGATCTCACGGAGCGTGCGCGTTCCGGAAAGCTCGATCCAGTGATTGGGCGCGACGACGAAANCCGCCGCGTGATCCAAGTCCTCTCCCGCCGCACCAAGAACAATCCTGTCCTCATCGGCGAACCCGGAGTTGGCAAGACCGCCATTGCAGAGGGCTTGGCCCAACGCATCGCCCGCCACGATGTTCCGGACAGCCTCAAGGACAAGCGGCTCGTCTCGCTGGACATGGGGGCACTGATCGCAGGAGCAAAGTTTCGGGGAGAGTTCGAGGAACGCCTTAAGGCGGTGCTGAAGGAGGTGCTGGATGCTGACGGACAGATTGTGCTCTTCATTGACGAACTGCACACCGTCGTCGGNGCAGGCAAGGTCGAAGGCGCGATGGATGCTGGNAACCTACTCAAACCGATGCTGGCGCGTGGCGAATTGCATTGCATCGGCGCGACCACGCTAGACGAGTACCGCAAGCACATCGAGAAAGACCCTGCGCTGGAACGGCGTTTCCAGCAAGTGTTGGTCAATCAACCCACGGTGGAGGACACCATCTCTATCCTGCGCGGCCTNAANGAACGCTACGAAATCCACCACGGCGTGCGNATCAAGGACAACGCCCTCATCGCCGCCGCGACGCTTTCCAACCGCTACATCACCGACCGTTTTCTGCCGGACAAGGCNATTGATCTGATGGACGAAGCCGCCGCCCGTCTGCGTGTGGAGATCAATTCCATGCCTGCCGAAATGGACGAGATTTCGCGGAAAATCCTGCAACTCGAAATTGAACAGGAAGCCCTCAAAAAGGAAACCGACTCTGCCTCCAAGGAGCGGTTGGAGAAGCTCGGCAANGCACTTGCGGATTTTCGGGAACAGTTCAATGTGATGAAGGCACAGTGGGAGCAGGAGAAATCCGGACTCTACGCCGTTGCACAGCTTAAGCAGCAGCTTGACGAAACCAACACGAAGATCGAGCAGGCTCAGCGCGACTACAATCTGGAGGAAGCCGCACGACTGGAGTACGGAACCCTGCCAGAGTTGCGCAAGCAGCTTGAGGCCGCGCAGGCGCACGAAAACGGGCAAGATTCCGGGAACCGCCTGCTCAAAGAGGAGGTGGACGCGGAGGACATCAGCGAGATCGTGGCACNTTGGACGGGCATTCCGGTGTCCAAGATGCTGGAGGGTGAAAACGAAAAACTGCTNCGGCTTCCGGAACACCTGCACCAGCGCGTGATCGGACAGGATGAGGCAATCCAACTGGTGTCCGACGCGGTGCAGCGTTCACGATCCGGGATCAACGATCCCAACCGCCCGCTCGGCAGTTTCATCTTCCTCGGCCCCACTGGAGTCGGAAAGACCGAACTGGCCCGTGCTCTTGCGGAATTTCTCTTTGACGACGAGCAGGCGATGGTGCGGCTCGACATGTCGGAATACATGGAGAAACACGCGGTCTCGCGCCTGATCGGAGCGCCTCCGGGCTATGTCGGCTACGATGAGGGCGGGCAACTCACCGAGGCGGTCCGGCGACGCCCCTACAGCGTCATCCTCTTTGACGAGATTGAGAAGGCGCATCCNGATGTTTTCAACACGCTGCTCCAGATTCTTGACGACGGCAGGCTCACGGATTCGCAGGGCCGCACTGTGAATTTCCGCAACACGCTGGTGTTGATGACCTCCAACCTCGGCAGTCAGCGCCTCACGGAAATGGCGGGNCAGGTCGAGGACACNGAGGATGAGGATGCAGAACTAATCCGCAACGCCGAGCAGAAGTTTGCGGTGCAGCAGGAACTCCGGCAACACTTCCGTCCGGAATTCCTCAACCGCATTGACGACACCGTGGTCTTTCACCCACTGCGCAAGCGGCATCTGCGCGACATCGTGCACATCCAACTTCAGCGGCTGCAAAACCGACTCGACGAACGCAAAATCACACTAGCGTTGGACAACCGTGCTGTGGATTTTCTTATTGATGTGGGCTACGAACCCACCTACGGCGCACGACCTCTCAAGCGCACCATCCAGAAGGAACTCGAAACCCCCTTGGCCCGCGAACTGCTCAAGGGCACTCTCAAGGACGGCACCGTGCGAGTTTNCGTGGAGAACAGCGAGTTGCAGTTTGCTCCAGTGGGTTTTGCTCCAGTGGGTTAGGAAATCGACTCTTTGAGAGCTGAATTTTCCAACCCGTCACATCCGGAAGACTCCGTATTTGGTGGGGGAAATCGGAGCATTGAGCGCGGCGGCCAGCCCCAAGCCTAGCACGGTGCGGGTTTGGGCGGGGTCAATCACGCCGTCATCCCAAAGTCGTGCGGTTGCGTAGTACGGATGGCCCTGCACCTCGTACTGCTCCCGGATCGGTTGTTTGAAAGCTTCCTCATCCGCTGCGCTCCACGANTGTCCAGAGGCTTCCAGATTGTCGCGTTTCACGGTTGCCAACACAGCGGCGGCTTGCTCTCCCCCCATCACCGAAATCCTTGCATTAGGCCACATCCAGAGGAAGCGCGGCGCATAGGCACGCCCGCACATCCCGTAGTTGCCTGCACCATAGGAACCNCCAAGGATNACGGTGAGTTTTGGCACCTGCACACACGAAACTGCCGTCACCAACTTCGCCCCGTCCTTGGCGATTCCGCCTCGTTCGTACTGCTTGCCGACCATGAATCCAGTGATATTCTGGAGGAAAATCAGGGGGACTCTGCGCTGTCCACAAAGCTCCACGAAGTGGGCACCCTTGAGTGAGGATTCGGAAAAGAGGATGCCGTTGTTGGCAACAATGCCCACGGGGATGCCGTGGATGCGGGCGAAGGTGGTGATCAGCGTGGTGCCGAAAAGCGCCTTGAATTCCTGAAATTCGGAACCGTCCACAAGGCGAGCGATGACCTCGCGGATGTCGAAGGATTTCCGCAAATCCTTGGGCAGCACCCCGTAAAGCTCATCCGGGGAATACTTAGGCGGAAGTGCATCCGCCAACTCCGGAAACGACGATTGCTGTGGGGGCAAACCGGCGATCACGTCCCGCACAATGGCGAGCGCGTGGGCATCGTTTTCGGCAAGATGATCCGCGACTCCGGACTGGCGGGCGTGGACGTCACCCCCGCCGAGTGCTTCCGGAGTGACCACCTCCCCTGTTGCCGCCTTGACGAGTGGAGGGCCACCNAGAAAGATCGTCCCCTGGTTGCGGACGATCACNGTTTCGTCGCTCATCGCCGGAACATACGCACCGCCTGCTGTGCAGGAACCCATCACCACCGCGAGTTGTGGAATGCCCTCGGCAGACATCGTGGCTTGGTTGTAGAAAATGCGGCCAAAATGCTCNCGATCCGGAAACACCTCATCCCAAAGCGGCAGAAATGCCCCTCCGGAATCAACGAGGTAGATGCACGGCAAGCGATTTTCGCGGGCGATCTCCTGAGCGCGCAGGTGTTTTTTGACAGTGATCGGATAGTAGGTGCCGCCCTTGACGGTGGCATCGTTGGCAACGATCATCACCAGCCGTCCGGAAACCCGTCCGATTCCCGTGATGACTCCGGCGGACGGAACTTCGCTGTCGTAAAGCCCCCACGCCGCCAGCGGTGCGACTTCCAGAAACGGGCTTCCGGGGTCGAGCAAGCACCTCACGCGTTCCCGTGGTAGCAGTTTTCCCCGGGATTCGTGTCGCTGCCGGGAGCGTTCCGAGCCACCCTTGCCGACTTCTTGCATTCGACCCCGCAGTTCCTCGGCGAGTTGATGATGATGGCGGGAGTTCGCCAGAAATTCGGCGGAGTTGGGATCAAGGCAACTTTCAAAAACAGGCATGGTGCATAGGTGATTTGGGTGAACAAATGAAGTCAACAGCATCGCATACTTCCGGAAAATCTTGAACCTTCCTGTTCCATGCGGCAAAACATGGNGCCANACTGCAACGCANNGCAAAAAANNNTANGCCANNANCNTTAGCTCACTGGGCTACCACATGCCCGCAGAGTGGCATCCCCATACCTGTTGTTTCATGGGCTGGCCCTGCCGCCTCAAAACTTGGGGTGAGGGCATGGCTGCCGCCAAAGTCGCCTACGCGAAAGTCGCCAAGGCCATCCGCAAGTTTGAGCCGGTGGTGATGGTCGCCCGTCCGGAAGACGCCAAAGCGGCGCGTTCCAAGTGCGGGAAGCAGATTGAAGTCTTGGAAATTCCCATGGACGACTCTTGGAGCCGGGACAGCGGCCCCACCTTTGTCATCAATCACAAGAGCAACATCGCAGGTATTGACTGGGAATTCAACCAGTGGGGAGCGGATTATCCGGACATCGAGGACGACGCAGATTTCGCCAAACGCCTGCTCGATCACTACGGCATCCACTGCTTTGCCGCGCCCTTTGTGCTGGAAGGTGGTTCGATCCATGTGGATGGCGACGGGACGCTGCTCACCACCGAGCAGTGCCTGCTAAATCCGAACCGCAATCCGGATATGAGTCAGGAGGAGATCGAGTTGTTGCTCAAGGAACACCTTGGTATCCACCATGTGATCTGGCTCGGCGACGGCCTGCTCGACGACGAAACGGACGGGCATGTGGACAACATCGCCTGCTTCGTGAAACCCGGTGTGGTCCTCGCTCTCACGACGGACGATCCACAGGATGAGAACTACGAACCGCTGCGGGACAACCTTGACCGGCTCCGGACGGAGCAGGACGCTCGCGGGCGCAATCTGGAGGTCATCACCATTGAGCAACCCGAACCAGAATGGCGGGACGACACGCGACTGGCGATGTCTTACATCAACTTCTACCTGCCCAACGGTGGAGTGGTCATGCCCTCCTTTGACGATCCGGTGCGGGATGATGCCGCACGAGCAACCATCGAACAAGTTTTTCCGGATCGCAAAGTGGTGCAGATTCCTGCGATGGACATTGTCTTTGGCGGCGGCGGAATTCACTGCATCACCCAGCAACAACCCGAACCAGAGGACTGAGGGCACCGCACACTTCAACATCGTGGCCGTGGTTGATGCCGATGGTGCGGCCTTGGGGCACTACCGCAAATCCCACATCCCGGGCGGTTCCGATTGACGTCCGCTGGAAAGGGCTTGTCATCCATCCTGCACTGTGGGTATGGTGTGTTTTATGAATCCTCCTGGGCAGAGTCACCTGTAAGACGGCAATGTCGAAAATCACGCTGACCCCGGTTTCC